>NZ_JBNDIK010000006.1:0-199704 GCF_050434365.1 Massilia sp. UYP32 | reverse complement strand
GTTCTGCTGGGTACTGATTCACTGCGCGTCTTTGCTCCGCCCCCGGATGGATTAAAGTGATTCAAGTGACGCGACATCTATCCTGACAGAGGGGGCTTCTTCAATTTCTTCATAAAGGGCTCCTGTCGGTGCAACTCTACCAAACAAGAGTGTCCGAAAATCTCAGGCTACCTCACGCCAAGCGAGACCTGTTCGGCAAGACGGTGGTCAATGACAAGAACGAAAAGATCGGCAAGGTCGACGACCTGATCATTTCTCCAAGCAAGGCGGGTAACACGCCTGCGGCCTCGTTTGCGATTATCGGTGTGGGTGGGTTCCTGGGCATGGGCAAACGGGAGCTTGCCGTCCCGACGGAGCAGTTGAAGCTCCAAAATAAACAGCTGACCTTGCCTGGGGCGACGAAGGATGCGCTGAAGGCCTTGCCTCCGTTTGTGTACCAGAGCAGGTAACGTTGTCCTTCAGGTAATTTGCGAACTATTTTCCGCAGGGAGGAAGACGAGCTGAACGTGACCGGCACCGCACCACGCAGCCCGTGTGCTTTACTCAGGAATTAACGTTCACCACCAGCCGGCCACGCACCTTCCCGGCGAGCAGCTCCGGCGCATGGGCGAGCGCCTCCGCCAATCCGATTTCCTGCGTAATCGTTTCCAATTTATTGGCGTCCAGTTCGTTCGCCAGCCGCTCCCATGCTGCCACGCGTTTCGGCAGGGGTGCCATCACGCTGTCGATGCCGATCAGCTTGACGCTGCGCAGGATGAATGGCGCAACTGACGCCGGGAAATCCATCCCCTGGGCCAGCCCGCATGCCGTGACGGTGCCGCCATAACGGGTCTGTGCGACCGCATTGGCCAGCGTGTGTGAGCCGACGGAATCGACGACCCCGGCCCAGCGTTCCTTCTGCAGCGGCTTGCCGGGAGCGGACAGTGCCGCGCGATCGATGACCTCGACCGCGCCGAGGGACTTGAGGTAATCGGCCTCGGCCAGCTTACCGGTGGACGCGACCACGCGGTAGCCCCAGCCGGCGAGGATCGCAATCGCAATGCTGCCGACGCCGCCCGATGCGCCGGTCACTAGGATGTCGCCGCTGTTCTTGTCGACACCTTGCTCTTGCAGTGCCATCGCGCACAACATCGCGGTGTAGCCCGCCGTCCCGATTGCCATCGCGGTCCTGGCCGACATGCCCGGCGGCCGTGGGATCAGCCACCCGCCTTTCAGTTTGGCACGCTGCGACAGGCAACCCCAGTGCGATTCGCCGACACCCCAGCCGTTCAGGATGAATTCGTCGCCCGCCTTCCACTCCGGATGCGACGACGCAATGACCTCCCCGGCCCCATCGATGCCGGGCACCATCGGCCAGCTGCGCACGACAGGCGCCTTGCCTCTGATGGCCAGGCCGTCCTTGTAGTTAATTGTCGAATAGTCGACGCGAACTGTCACATCGCCATCGGCTGGTAACTGCGCGTCGTCGAGCTGGGTAACCTGGGCAGTGGTCGTGCCGTCATCGTTCTTGTTGAGCAGGATTGTTGTGAACATGCTGGATCTCCAAAAGTGCGTGGACCAAAGGCGGGTTCTGATGGGCCTGGATCAAACAAGATACTACACACCTGCCGGCACCGTGATCGTGCCGCCGTTCGATTCAGTGCGCGCTTGCAGCGGGCGCGGAACGACGATATCTTAAGACAGATTCATCGCGCAGGGTAAGATCATGGCAGATAGTGGCGGTAGCGCGGTTCTGTCGCGTTGTTCAGCGCAGCCCAGATTTCTCGTGCTGAACATAGCCGCGGCTTACACTGGACGGACCTGTCCTGCCAATGCATAAAACTGGTCGGCGCATGAGATGGGCGCCGCATCGACGGCGAACTGGCCCTTGCGGATCATGTGCATCAGCTCGATGCCGGCGAGCACGGCGCCAGCAGACCGGAACGATTTAAAGTTGAGCATCGGCCTGGTCACCCGTTTGATGGCGCGATGGTCCTGCTCGACGATGTTGTTGAGGTATTTGACTTGGCGCACCAGGATCGGTAGATCGCGGCCGGCATTGATTGCATCGATTGCCGCCTTGTTGGCACCACTCTTGTCCATCGCTACCTTGTCCGGATCGCCGTTCGCTCCCATGGCCTTGTCGAAGAAGCGCTTGGCCGCTGCCATGTCGCGCTTCGCTGTGAGCAGGAAGTCGACGGTCTTGCCCTGCTTGTCGACAGCGCGGTAGAGATATTTCCAGACGCCCTTGACCTTGATGTACGTCTCGTCCATACGCCAACTGCCGCTGACCGGGCGCTTGTGATTGCGGGCCAATTTCTCGATGAGCGGTAGGAAGCGGATTGCCCACCGGTTGATCGACGAATGGTCAACCGACACGCCGCGCTCTTCCATCATCTCTTCAAGGTGCCGGTAGCTCAGCGGCTAGGCCACATACCATCGGATGCAGACCACGATGACATCGACCGGGAAACGCATTCCTTTGAAGTTGAGCATGACAGGGCGTCCACAGTTTTGGGCGTCAAAGTTTACACGATCCCAATGACGGCTCCGCTAATGCGACAGAGCCGTCGTGCGGTACTTCTGTGGAGCTGGTTTCATCTGATCAGACTGCCAGACTTACGCGCTCTACGCTGGTCGGGCCTGATTTACGCAACAAAGCCGCTTTCAACAGTGCGCACTCGTGAAGAAATTTGTTATACCTTTCTTCCCTAACGCCGCTATTTGCGAAGAATTTACCCTCGTCCTGAAAGGAAAATCATGAAGGCACTCGTTTATAATGGTCCGTGCGACGTCCAAGTTAAAGACATGCCGGACGCCAAGATTGAAAAGCCGACTGACGTCTTGGTCCGTATCACGACAACTAACATCTGCGGGTCCGACCTGCACATGTACGAAGGCCGCACCAACATGGAAACGGGCCGTATTTTGGGCCACGAAAACATGGGTGAAGTCATCGAGGTCGGCAACGCCGTCGAACGCGTTAAGGTCGGCGACGTTGTCTGTCTACCGTTCAACATCGGCTGCGGCTTTTGCCAAAACTGCGAACGGGGCTTGTCCGGCTTTTGCCTTACGGCAAACCCAGGCACGGCCGGGGCTGCCTACGGTTTTGCCGGCATGGGTCCGTACAGCGGCGGCCAGGCCGAACTGCTACGGGTGCCGTTCGGCGATTACAACTGCTTGGTGCTGCCGGAAGACGCTAAGGAAAAGGAAAATGACTACGTGATGTTGTCGGACATTTTCCCGACCGGCTACCACGCTACCGAATTGGCTGGCCTCAAGCCGGGTGAATCGGTCGTGATCTACGGCGCCGGCCCGGTCGGCCTAATGGCGGCCATGTCTGCGTTCATTAAAGGCGCAAGCGAAGTTTTCGTCGTGGACACGCACAAGGATCGTTTGGCTCTGGCCGAAAAGATGGGCGCGGTGGCGATCGACGACACCGGAGGCGCCGGCGTCGAGAAAATCTTGAACCTTACTAACGGCGAAGGTGTCGACTGCGGCTGCGAATGCGTTGGTTATCAATGTTGCGACAAGCACGGTAAGGAAGTGCCAAATTTAACAATGAATAACTTGGTACAGACGGTCAAGCCTACTGGCGGCATTGGCGTAGTTGGTGTATTCATCCCACAAGATCCAAAGAGTCCAGACGCGTTAGGAAAGGAAGGTAAAATTGCCTTCGATTTCGGCAATTTTTGGCTCAAGGGTCAGAAGATTGGCACCGGCCAAGCCAACGTCAAGCATTACAACCGTTATTTGGCAAAATTGATCCATAAAGGTAAAGCAACGCCTTCGCAGATCATTTCACACCAGCTTGCATTAGATGATGCACCGAATGCCTATCGGAATTTTGATAAACGTGCGGAAGGGTGGACCAAAGTCGTGCTAAAACCTAATAAATAAAGAAAATATTATTTATTGGCGCATGTTAAAAGACGATTCGCAAATTCAAAGTAGACAATAGGTTCTACAATAAACGGTTAACTCGCGCAATTTTCTTTCATTTAGGGAGGTTAAAGAGAGAAAATTGCGCGGAAGAATTTTGCTAGTTTCCAATTCGATCAGCTTTGTTGCGTAAATCAGGCCCGACCAGTCTACCAGACCGTCAGCTTCCTCGCTGACCTAGCCTTGGTTTGTGCAACAAAGCCGGTTTGAGGCGGCTGATGTAGCCCAGCGACGAGTAGCCGGTGCCGAAATCGTCGATCGCCACCAGCACGCCCAGGTCTTTCAGCGCGGCCAGGGTGGCGCGGGTCTGCCCGGTGTCGGCCAGCTGGCTCTGCTCGGTGATCTCGATGCACAGGCGGCCCGGCGCCAGTCCGGTGGCGCGCAGCGCCGCCTCCACCACCGGCGCCAGGCGACCAGACTTGAACTGGGACGCGGTCACGTTCACGCCGATGCGCAGGCCGGCGCCGCCGTCCGCGTTCCAGCGCGCGGCCTGGCGGCAGGCCTCGCGGATGGTCCAGGCGCCGATCTCCTCGGCCATCGACGATTCTTCGAGCATCGGCAGGAACAGGTCGGGCATCAAGAGGCCCAGTTCGGGATGGTGCCAGCGCAGCAACGCCTCGGCGGCGGCCGGACGGCCGTCGGCCAGGGTCACGATCGGCTGGTAGAACATTTCGAGCTCGCCGCGCTCGAGGGCGGTGCGCAGGCCGGCCCCCAGCCGGACCCGCATTTCCATGCGCGCCGTGAGTTCGGGCCGGTAGAACTGGACGTTGTTTCGGCCTTCGCCCTTGGCCTGGTACAGGGCGCTGTCGGCGAAGCGCAGCAGCGTGCGGAAATCGCGGGCGTCCTCGGGGAACAGGCTCACCCCCATGCTGACCGCCAGGCGCACCTCGTGGCCGTTGAAGTGCAGCGGACGGCCGCATTCGAGCCGCAGCTTGTCGGTCAGCGCGATGACGTCGCGCGTGTCGGACACCTCGGACAACACCACCACGAACTCGTCTCCGCCCAGGCGCCCGACGATGTCGATCGCGCGCACGCTGTGGGCCAGGCGGCTCGCCAGCTCCTTGAGCACCACGTCGCCGGTCTCGTGGCCATAGGTGTCGTTGATGTGCTTGAAATAATCCAGGTCGATGAAGACCACCGCCAGGCGCGATCCGCGGCGGCGCGCCACGGCCAGCTCGCGCTCGACCTGCTCGCTCAGCATGGCGCGGTTGGCGACCCCGGTCAGGGCGTCGTGGTGGGCCAGGTGGGCCAGTTCTTCCTCGGCCCGCTTGCGCTCGGTGACGTCGTTCACCTGGATCAGGAAGTGCTGCGGTTCGTGGTCGGCCGGCAGCAAGGTGGCCGACACCAGCGCCCATACCGTGCGCCCGTCCCTGGGCCGGTAGCGCCGCTCGTACTGGACCGCGTCGCTGCGCCCGGCCAGCAGGTCTTGCTGGTACTCGCGTTCGATCGCATTGTCGCCGCTGTCGCCGAAAGCGTCCTGGACGGCGCCCACCAGCGCCTCGGCCGGCGCGCCCAGCAGGCGGCACATGGCGCGGTTGACGCGCGCGTAGCGGTTGTCGCGGTCCACCAGCGCCAGCCCGAGCGGCGCATTGTCGAAGGCGCTGCGAAAGCGCTGCTCGCTGTGCGCCAGGCGCAGCTCGGCCGCCACCCGTTCGCGCTCGTCGTGCAGCACGATCGCCGTGCCCATCGGATGGGAGCGTTCGTCGCAGATCGGGCCCGCCGAACAATCGACCGGGATGCGCTGGCCGGCGCCGGTCACCAGCATCGCCGCGCCGCTGCGGGCCGTGCAATCGTGGTGCGCCAGTCTAACCGTGCCGCCGGTATCGTCCTCCAGGCGCACGACCTCGGCGGCGCTGCGTCCGCGCAAGATCTCGGTGCCGAGCAGGCTTTCGGCGGCCGGGTTGGCCAGGCCGACCAGGCCGTCGGCGTCAAGGGCGATCACGGCGTCGCCCACCCCGTGCAGTACCGAGCTGAGCCAGCGCTCCTTGTCGCGCAGCGCGCGCTCGACCTCGGCCTTGCGCAGCGCGACCTCGATCACCGCGCGCAGTTCGCGTCCCTGGAACGGCTTGGTCAGGTAGCCGTAAGGCATGGCGCCGGCGGCGCGGTCGACGGTCTGGTCGTCGCTGTAGGCGGTCAGGAACAGGATCGGGATCTGCAGCTCGGCGCCGATGGCGGCGGCCGCCGCGATGCCGTCCATGTCGCCCCTGAGCACCACGTCCATCAGCACCAGGTCGGGCCGGTCGGCGCGCGCCCGCGCGATGGCGTCGCGGCCATTGTCGACGCAGCCGCAGACCCGGTAACCCATGTCGCGCAACTGGCCGGCGATGTCCATGGCGACCACGGCTTCGTCCTCGACCACCAGCAGGGCCGGCGCGTCCTGCGCGGCGCCGGGGAGGGATTGCAGCATACGGGTTCCTGGGTCGGTGGCGGCCTATTCGGGCGCCGCTGTATAGGTGCGATCATGGGTGCGATGGGTGGCCGGCGCGTGCCGGGACAAGGTGTTCGCAGCGTGGTCGAGGCCGCGCCTGCCGTTGGCCGGGGCATGAAAGACGAGCATGACGCAGGCGCCGTCGCGGTTCTCGAACACGAGCTCCGCATGCAACTGCTCGCTCAAGGCGGCAACTAGTCTTAGACCCAGCGTCTGGGGAGAAGTTCGATCGGCCTCGGGCGGCAGGCCGATGCCGTCGTCGTGGACGGTCAGCCGCAGCATCTGCTCGCTGGCATCGGCGCCCTCCCCGGCGTCCAGCGCCAGCGTCACCCGGATCGTGCCGCGCCGCCCGGCCGGGAAAGCGTGCTTGAGGCTGTTCGAGACGAGTTCGTTGAGCAGCAGGCCCAGCGGCACAGCGAGGTCCAGCCCGGCGTCGACCGGCGCCACCTGGAGCACCAGGGCGATGCCGCGGCGGTCGGCCCCATTGGCGCTGGCCAGCTGGTCGCACAGCTCGCGCACGTAGTCATCGAGGCGGATCGTGCCCAGGGTGCGTGACTGGTATAGGCGCTCGTGCACCAGCGACATGGCGCGGACCCGGTTGGCGGCCTCGGACAGGGCGCGCTGGGCGCGACCATCCTTGAGCGTGCGCGCCTGCAGGTTGAACAGGCTGATGATGAGCTGCAGATTGTTCTTGACCCGGTGGTACAGCTCCTTGAGCAAGGTGCTCTTGTCGTCCAGCGCCTGGCGCAGCGCTTCCTCCTGTTCCCAGCCGGCGCTGACGTCGCGCACGGTCACGATCAGGAGCGCACGCTCGAGCAGCGGATTGACCATGGCGTCGGCCGCGAAGGCCAGGCCGTCCTGGCGCAGGCCGCGCAGGTGGGTGGTGCCGGCCATGCCGCTCCGGGCCGGGGCGGCGCGCATGCGCTCGTACACCGAGGCCGGCGTCGCCCCGCTTTCCACCAGCAGCGCATCCAGCGCCAGCCCTTCCAGCGCGCCGGCAGCGTAGCCGAACATGCGCTCGGCCTGGACGTTGGTGCGGGTCACCCGGCCGCCTGGGCCGACCAGGAGGATGCCGTCCGGGGTCTCTTCGAAGATCCCGCGCAGGAAGGCTTCGCTGCGCTCGACCGCGCGCTTGGCTTCGCGCAGCACCCGTTCGGCGTGCTCGGCCTGGTCGCGCTGGATGGTGCGTTCGCGCAGCAGCGCCGCGGTCTGGACCAGGGCATGGCCGACGTCCAGCGCCTCGTCCAGGGGCAGCGGCGGCAGCACCACCTGTTCGCCGTGGCCGAGGGCGATGGCGGGACGCACCAGCCCGCGCAACGCCGCCTCGATGCGGGTGCCGATCAGCGCCACCAGCGCGGCCCCCAGCGCCAGCAAGCCACAACCGCCCACCACGATCCATTCCAGCGCGCGCCACAGGCTGGCGTTGAGCACGCTGCGCTGGAGGGCGATCGCCACCGTCCAGTCCGATAGCGAAGAGTGGCTGAACACGGTCACCAGGCCGGCGCCATCCTGCCCGGGTTCATCGACCGTGCCTTCCGGACCCAGCGCGAAACCGGCCGCCAGGGCCGAACTGGCGCGCCGGCCGACCTCGGCGCGGCGGGCCCGGCTGCTCCACACGATGCGCGCCTTGCCGTCGTAGATCGTCACAGTAGCGCCCGGCGGCGCCCGCTGGCGCTCGAGGATGGCGCCCAGGCGCTCGCCGAAGTATTGCATCGACAGCACGTAGCGCACCCGGCCGTCGCGCACCACCGGCACGTCGACGCTGCTCAGCAGGCGGTTGACGGTCGGCCCCACGTACAGGTCGGATACCTGCGGCCGGGCCGTCGCGAACACCTGCCGCACCTGCTCCGCGTTGCCATGCCGCGGCAGCGCCGCGCCGAACGGCAGGCCGGTATTGATCACCTGGTCCAGGCTGGTATCGGCGGCCACCAGCACATTGCCGGGCCGCGCGTGCAGCACCTCGATGGCCTGTGCGTGGAAGGCGCGCAGGTCGTGGGCGTCCAGGCTGGGCGAGGTCGCCAGCGCCTGGAGGGCGGCCTGGGCGCTGCTCAGCTCGCGGTCGATGGCCTGCATCAGCGCCCGCGCCACGTCCTGGGAGGCGCGTTCGATGCCGGCCCGCTCCCGGCCATAGGAATGCAGGAAAAGCGCGACCACCGCGATCGTGGTCGGGACGATGAAGGCCGCCAGCAGCAAGGCCAGCCATTGACGGATGGTCGGCGCGCGGCGACGGAAGGAGTATGGGGCGATGGGCTTGCCCTCCTGGTGGCTCCACCCTACGCCGCCGCGCCTCCCGATACAAGCAGGGTCAGCGGTTCTGGTAGCCGCCGAAGCGGGTCACCGGACTCCAGGCCGGAGACACCGCGGGCAGCGCAGGCGACAGGGTTTCGAACTGGCCGGCGCCGTACACGACCTGGCCGTTGACCACCGTCAGCAGGCTTTCCAGGTCCTTGATCTTCTCGACGTCCATGGTGAAATAATCCTGCGGCAACACGGCGAAGTCGGCGTACTGGCCCACGACCAGCCGGCCCTTGACGTCTTCTTCGCCGCTCATCCAGGCGCTGCCGCGGGTCATGAGTTGCAAGGCTTCGTGGCGCGACAGCACGTCTTTCGCCTGCCAGGTTGACAGTCCCCCGGCGGTCTTGCCGGTGACCGCCCAGTAGATCGACGGCCAGGGGCCGTAGCTGCTCACCCGCGTGCCGTCGGTGCCGAGGCCCACGGGCAGGCCGAGCTCGAGCATCTTGCGGATCGGCGGCAGTTGCCGGGTCTGGGCGCCATAACGCGCCCGGTAGGCCTCGCCCTGGAAGTACATGCGGTTCTGCACCGCCACCCCGCCGCCCAGCGCCTTGATGCGTTTCAGCTGCTCGTCGGTCACCGTCTCGGCGTGGTCGACGATCCAGCGCAGGCCGGCCAGGGGCGTGCTGCGGTTGACCTTTTCAATCACCGCCAGGTCGCGCTCGATGCTTTCGCCATAGGTGGCGTGGATGCGAAACGGCCAGCGGTTCGTCACCAGCAGGGTGACCACGCGCTCCAGCTCGTCTTCCATATGGTGCGGCAGGTCGGGCCGCGGCTCCAGGAAGTTCTCGAAGTCGGCCGCGCTCGAGACCAGGTTCTCGCCCGCGCCCTCGGTCGTGAAGCCGTTGGCATAGAACAGGTGGTCGTTGCGGTTCGGCTTCGTCATCCTGATCCAGCGCTCGTAGTCTTCCAGCTCCTTGCCGCCCTTCTGCGCGAACAGGTAGTACGCCGTGCGCACCGTCAGCTTGCCTTCTTTCGCCAGTTCGAGCGTCACGCCATAGTCGTCCGGATAGGCCTGGCCGCCTCCGCCGGCATCGACGGCGCTGGTCATTCCCAGCCGGTTCAGGTCGCGGTAAAAGTGCAAGGTCGAGTTGCGCTGGTCGGCGCGATCGAGCTTGTTGGTCCTGGCCAGGGTCGAGTACAGGATCATGGCGTTCGGCTTGGCCAGCAGCAGGCCGGTCGGCTTGCCGGCGGCGTCGAGTTCCAGCTCGCCGTCGAGGTACTTCGTCTGCCTGGTATAGCCGAGCGTCTCGATGCCTTTCCGGTTCAGGAAGGCCTTGCCATATAAATAGAGGATGAAGACCGGCCTGTCGGGCACCGCGGCATTGATCTCGGCCAGCGTGGGCAGGCGCTTTTCGGCGAACTGGTGCTCGCTCCAGCCGCCCACGACCTTGACCCACTGGCCCTCGGGCGTGCGCGCCGCCTGTTCCTTGAGCATCTCCATCGCCCGCTTCAGGCTGCGCACGCCATCCCAGCGCACTTCCATATTGTAGTTCAGGCCCGCGCGGATCACGTGGGTGTGGGAATCGTTCAGGCCCGGAATCACGGTGCGCCCGCCCACGTCGACGACCCGGGTGTCTTTCTGCCTGAGGCGCAGCACGCGCTCGTTGCTGCCGGCGGCGGCGATTTTGCCATCCTTGACCGCCAGTGCCTGGACAAATTCGCCCTCGGCGGCCATGGTGGCGATCTTGCCGTTGGTGACGATCAGGTCGGCCTGGGCCGCGGCAGTCGCGGCGGTCAGTAGTCCGGCGGCGAACAGTGCGAGCGCGAGTGGATTCATTGCTTGACTCCTTGTTGGTTGAGCAGCGTCCAGTATCGGTCGCCGTCGCCAATGTTGAAAAGCGGATAATTTTGACGATGGCATTCGATACCATCGATCGTTCCACCCGGCCAGGGTGCGCACGGCAGGCGCCCTGCGGCGTGCATGCAATCCGTGGCTGCGTCACAATGGCTTCACACGAACTGATCACTCAAAGGATGAGCATGAACATCACGGTCCAGAATACCGTCCCCGATACCGCGCGCATTACCCTGGTCGGCGAGCTGCAGGATGGCAGCTTCAAGGCAAAAGTGATGACCGAAACCGCTGTGCCCTACACGCCCTACTGGGATAACCTGCTCGAGCAACGCATCGTCTATATCCAGCCCGACGATGAACAGCTGGGTTCGATCGTGACGGCGCTCAACGAACGCCGTCTGTCACTCGACGAGTTGCAGAATTACGGCAGCTCGGACGGCGGGACCTCGTCGATCCCGGTCTGACCCTACAGGATGCCCTTGCCGTCCGCGCCGAGGATCTCGTCGTGGCGTTCCTTGTCGGTCTTGTGCAGATAGCCGGCGGTGGTGGCGATGTTGGCGTGGCCGGCGGTGTCCTGCAGGGTCTTGAGCTGCACCCCGCTGTTGGCGTGGTTGGTGAGCATGCTGTGACGTAGCCAGTGCGGCGACGCCTGGCGCAGCATGGCGGCGCTGTCGCCGTCGCCCCGGGCCGCCGCCTCGCTGGCGGCCAGCTGGAAGATCGCCTTCAGCGCCTCGGAGGCCGCTTCGTCGGTGACGCGCACGTGGTCGCGCGTGCGGCTCGACAGCACCAGCGGCATGTGGTCGCCGCGGCTGGTCTGCTCCAGCAGGCCGAAGGCGCGCCGGTAATCGCGGTAGGCGGCCAGCGTGGCCGGCGGCACCGGCAGCCGGCGCGGCTTGTTGCCCTTGCCCAGGACGTCGAGCCACCAGCGGCCGTCGCCCTCGCTGTAGATCGAACCCATGCGCGCGCCGACGATTTCATTGAGGCGCGCCCCGGTCTGGGCGAAGGCGATCAGCAGGAAGCGGTCGCGGGCGCGCTGGCGCGCCGCGGCGTCGGAATCGGCGTCGCGCGCCTCGGCCGCGGCCAGCGCATAGGCCAGCGCGGCCGGGGTCAGGTAGCGCGTGATGCGGCCGGCATGCGGCGCCCGCACATTGCGCACCAGGCGCGCCGGATTGCGGCGCAGGTAGCCGGTGTGCTCGGCGAACGCCAGCAAGCCCTTGATGGCGATCATCGACTGGCGCCGGCTGGTGTCGGACAGCGGGCCCGAGAACGGGCGGTAGCGCGGATCGTTGCGTGGCCACTTGGTCGTGCACACCCACTCGGCCGGCGGGTTGCGGATGAACTCCTTGTAGGCGTTCAGGTCGGCCACGTTCAGCTGCTGGAAGGTCTTCTGCGCTTCTTCGCGGCACCAGGTCAGGAAGCGGTACAGTTCTTTCTGCAGGTTGGCGATCGACTTGGGACTCAGTTCGCCATGCGAGATGTATTCGCGCGCCAGTTCGGCGTCGTTGCGGGCCGACGTGACCGGTTCGTCGTGCACGCCGGAGAAGATGCCCGTGTCCGGACGACTCGCCGCCGCCCGGTCCGGATGTTCCGTGGGCAGCGGGTCGAGGTCGATCGGCAGGAAGACGGGCATGGTGGTGCGACAAAGAACTGTATGGATATACAGTATAGCACCACGTCTCCGGGTGAGGAAGGGATATCGGACAGATCCGTATCAAGCGGCCGCAGCCATGCGCCGGCAGGCGTCGGCGCACGCGCGGCAGGCGGCCGCGCATGCCTGGCAGTGGTCCATCGGGTGCTTTGCGCATTCCCCGGCGCAGCGCTCACAGGCCTCGGCGCACACCCCGCACAGCGCCGCGGCGATCTCACCGCCGCGCGCCATGACCGCCGCCGCCAGGCGGCACAGCTGGGCGCAATCGATGTCGAGGGCGATGCAGCGCGCCATCATCTTGACGTCTTCCTCGCTCAAACAGGCGGCGGCGCAGCGGTCGCAGGCGTCGGCACAGGCGTTGCAGGCCGCGATGCAGGCGGCGTAGTCAGGTTTTTCCATGGCAGTCTCCAGAAATGGTCGATGGAGCTACCCTAGCATTCGAGCCGCGGCGCTCGCGCACGATACCTGCGAGCATGCTCATGCGCCACCCTCCTACAGCGCCTGCCCACCGCCGCCGATACCCGCACCGCTCCCGGAGCGTCACAATTGCGCATCACACACCAACTCGACAGGAGGCGCAGATGACCCAGTCCACATCGACACCCCAGGGCAAACCCGACGACGGCAGCGTGACCGTCGGCGTCGGCGGCCTGACCAGCGGCCAGCAAGGCGCCACGCCCAGCCACGAGAGCCAGACCGAGACCGGCGGCAACGGCGGACCGGGCCTCACCCGCAACCAATCGGGACCCTACGTCAACGCGCCCGACGGCACGGCAGACACGGCGCCGGACGCAGCCGCCACCAACGTCGAGACGCGCGATGCGGCGCCGCGCACCGAGTCGGTGGATGCGGCCATGACCCATGCCAATCCGGGCGCCCAGGATACCCGCGCCAGCCAGGCGGGACCAAGGGAAACCGGGCTGGGGGCGCGCGAGACGGGCGGCAACCAGGACGAAAGGGACTTGCCGCCGACCCAGCCCTGATCAGGCGCCGGCTTCGCGTCTGGCCAGCCTGGTCCACCAGACCCAGGACACGATCGCATTGACCCAGAAGCACAGGTAGAGAAAGGCCGTGAGGTGCAGCCCGCGGCTGTAGTACAGCGGCACGGCGATCGTATTGACCAGCAGCCAGACCGGCCAATTCTCGATCCGGCGCTGCATCATGAGCAGTTGGGCGATGACGCTGAACACCAGCACCGCCGAATCGATGAAGGGCGCGTAGGCGTTCGTATGGAAATGCAGCAAGGCGCCGTAGGCGGCGGTGGCGGTGATCCCGGCCGGGATCATCCATGCCAGGCTGCGCCAGCCGGCGTGGGTGATCGGCAGCGGCGCGCCGTTATTGCCGCGCAACCAGCGCCACCAGCCCAACACCCCGGTGCCGACGAAGAACATCTGCAGCACGACGTCGGCATACAGCCGGTTCCGGGCGAACAGCAGGCCGAACAGCGCGCAGCCGACGATGCCGGTCCACCAGGTATGGACGTTGTTGCGGCCGGCCAGCAGGATGGCGGCGGCCGTGAAGGCGTTGGCCGCCAGTTCGAGCGGGCTGGTCATCGTATGCGCTCCAGAATTCGGGAGCGCTACTGTAAGGCACGTATGTGCCCTACTGCAAGAACTACAGCTTGATGGTGCCGTGCTCGCCGTCCACGTCCGGCTGGGTGCCGGTCACGGCCGCCTTGGCCATGGCGAACAGGCGCACCATCTTGCTGTCGTTCGAATCCCAGTATTCGGCCGCGTGCGGATCGACCCGCACCAGCACCGCGTGCTGGTCTTCCGGGCCGGCCGGGAACCAGGCCTGGACCATCGGATTCCAACGGGCCTGGACTTGCGCGCGGTCGACCACGCGCTCGGCGCGGCCGCTGACCGACACATAGGTGCTGTTTTCGTTGTCGGCGAAGCTGACGTTGACCTCGGGCTGGTGCGCAATGCTGTCCCACAGCTCGGTCGTGGAATTGACGAAGAACCAGAGGCCGCCCTCGGCGTCGACGTCCTGCTTGGTCATCGGCTGGCTGACCAGGTGGTCATACCCGTCGCGGAAGGTGAACATGGCGAAGCGCATCGAGCCGATCCGGTCGGCGAGCGCGGCTGCGTGGTGGCGGTCTGCGGTCATGGCGTGTCCTTGATGGATGAGTAAAACCCCATCCTAGACGGCCGGGCCGCGCCTTTCGGTGCGCAGCCGTACAGTGGCGGCCCTCGGCAAGCCTGACGGCGAGCCTGACGTAAGGATGACAAATCGCTTATAGTGATGCCTCTGTACAAATTTGACATTGCCATGAAATTTGACGTCGCGATCGTCGGCAGCGGCCTGGCCGGCCTGTCCGTTGCCCTGCACCTGGCCCAGACCCGCAAGGTCGCCATCATCTCCAAGCGGGCACTGCTCGATGGCGCGAGCAGCTGGGCCCAGGGCGGGATCGCCGCCGTGCTCGATTCGGGCGACAGTCACGACCAGCACATCGACGACACCCTGGTCGCCGGCGCCGGCCTGTGCGACGAAGGCGCCACGCGCTATATCGTCGAACATGGCCGCGCCGCCATCGAATGGCTGATCGACCAGGGGGTGCCGTTCACCCGTGACGCCACGGCCGAGCTGGGCTTCCATCTGACCCGCGAAGGCGGCCACAGCCAGCGCCGCATCATCCACGCCGCCGACGCCACCGGCCACGCGGTGCAGGTGACCCTCGAACAGAAAGTGCGCGCCCATCCGAACATCGCGTTGTTCGAGCACCATGTGGCGATCGACGTCATCACTTCCGACAAGCTGGGCCCCGACGGCGTCCATGCGGGCGCGCCGGCGCTGGTCGGCCAGCCGCGCTGCCACGGCCTGTACGTGCAGGACATCGAGAGCGGCAAGGTGCTGACCTTCGAGGCCGAACACACGGTGCTGGCCACTGGCGGCGCCGGCAAGGTCTACCTGTACACGACCAATCCCGACACCGCCACCGGCGACGGCATCGCCATGGCGTGGCGCGCCGGCTGCCGGGTGTCGAACATGGAATTCATCCAGTTTCACCCGACCTGCCTGTACCACCCCTATGCCAAATCGTTCCTGATCACCGAGGCGATCCGCGGCGAAGGCGGCTTGCTCAAGCTGCCGCACGAAGCCGGCCCGCTTGCGGGCGCCCGCTTCATGCCGGCCCACGATGAGCGCGGCGAGCTGGCGCCGCGCGACGTGGTCGCCCGCGCCATCGACTTCGAGATGAAGAAGCGCGGCCTGGATCACATGGACCTGGACATCAGCCACCAGGACCCGGAGTTCCTCAAGGAGCACTTCCCGACCATTTACGCGCGCTGCCTGGAGCTGGGCATCGACATCACGCGCGAGCCGATCCCCGTGGTGCCGGCCGTGCACTTCACCTGCGGCGGCGTGGTCACCGACCTGGCCGGGCGCACCGACATCCCCGGCCTGTATGCGGTGGGCGAGACCGCCTGCACCGGCCTGCACGGCGCCAACCGCCTGGCCAGCAATTCGCTGCTCGAATGCGTGGTGGTGGGGCGCGCCTGCGCCGAGCACATCGCGGGAAGCAGCCCGGTCGAGCATCCGGCCTTGCCGGCCTGGGACGAGAGCCGCGTCACCAACGCCGACGAAGAAGTGGTCATCGCCCACAACTGGGACGAGCTGCGCCGCTTCATGTGGAACTACGTCGGCATCGTGCGCACCACCAAGCGCCTCGAGCGCGCCGAGCACCGCATCAAGCTGCTCAAGGAAGAGATCGACGAGTACTACCGCAACTTCCGCATCACGCCCGACCTGCTGGAGCTGCGCAACCTGGTCGAGGTGGCGCACCTGATCGTCAAGAGCGCGCTGTCGCGCCACGAGAGCCGCGGCCTGCATTATTCGCGCGACTTCCCGGACACGCTGCCGAAGGCGCTGCCGAGCGTCCTGACGCCGCGGCGCGGCTGAGATGTCGACGCCCGGCTATCGGCTGACCCCGGCCACCGCCCTGCTCCTGACCGTCCCGCCCGTGCTGTGGGCCGGCAACGCCATCGTCGGACGCCTGGTGCGCGACGCGGTGCCGCCGATGACGCTCAACCTGATCCGCTGGTCGATCGCGCTCGCCGTCCTGCTGCCGCTGGGCCGGGCCGTCCTGCGCGCCGATTACGGCGTGCTGGCCAACTGGAAGCGCTACAGCATGCTCGGCCTGCTGGGCGTCGGCCTGTACAACTCGCTGCAATACCTGGCGCTGCAAAGTTCGTCGCCGATCAACGTGACCCTGGTCGCCTCCGGCGTGCCGGTGTGGATGCTGCTGGTCGGGCGGCTGTTCTTCAACGTGCCGGTCAAGCGCAAGCAGGTCGTCGGGGCGGCGCTGTCGATCGCCGGCGTGCTGGTCGTGATGTGTCGCGGCTCGCTGGCCGAGCTGGCGGCGCTGCGGCTGGTGGCGGGCGACCTGTACATGATCCTGGCCACCATCGCCTGGTCGTTCTATAGCTGGCTGCTGATGCAGCAAAAGGACGTGCCGGCGCTGCGCGCGGACTGGGCCGCCTTCCTGCTGGCCCAGGTCGGGTTCGGTGTGCTGTGGTCGGGCGCGCTGGCCGGCGGCGAATGGGCGGTCGAGGACGTGCACATCGCCTGGAGCTGGCCGCTCGCCGCCGCCCTGCTGTACGTGGCGATCGGGCCGGCCATCATCGCCATGCGCTGCTGGGGCGCGGGCGTGCAGCGCGCCGGGCCGAGCCTGGGCGCGTTCTTCATCAACCTGACGCCGCTGTTCACGGCGCTGCTGTCGTCCGCGTTTCTCGGCGAGGCGCCGCACCTGTATCATGTGCTGGCATTCGGCATGATCGTTGGCGGGATCGCCGTATCCGCCAGATGAGCGCGGCGCGCTGATGCGGGGAATCGTGTGTGGCGTCCGGATGGCCGATGTTACGATCCCATGCATGGGAGGAAAGCATTGGAGGAAGGAGCGGCATGGCAGAAGGTCTCAGCATTCACGAGGGCGTCGGGGCATTGGCCGCGTTCCTGGCCAGGCACCCGCGCACGCTGGTCCTGACCGGCGCCGGCCTGTCGACCGCTTCCGGCATCCCCGATTACCGCGACCGTGACGGCGTGCGCCGCGGCCGCCTGCCGATCCAGGGGCCCGAATTCCGGCGCGACGTGGCGGTCCAGCGCCGCTACTGGGCGCGCAGCATGGTCGGCTGGCCGCTGCTGGCGCGCGCCCGGCCCAACGACGGGCACCGGGCGCTGGCCGCCCTCGAGGCGGCCGGCAAGCTCGGTTTCATCCTGACCCAGAACGTCGACGGCCTGCACCAGCAGGCCGGCAGCCACGCGCTGCTCGAATTGCACGGCAATATCCATTATGTGAGCTGCCTGGCCTGCGATGCACGCTTTCCGCGCGCCTTCGTCCAGACCCAACTGGAGTTCGCCAACCCGGCCCTGCTGCAGGCGATGGCCACGCCGCTGCCCGACGGCGACGCCGCGCTCGATCCGGACGCCGTCACCGGCGTGGCCATTCCGGCGTGCGTGCACTGCGGCGGGGTCTTGATGCCCGACGTCGTTTTTTTCGGCGACAACGTGCCGCCGGCGCGCACCGCCTGCGCGCTGGCGCAGATGGAGGCGGCCGATGCGCTGCTGGTGGTCGGCTCGTCGCTGATGGTGTATTCGGGCTTTCGCTTCTGCCGGTTGGCGCAGGCGGCGGGCAAGCCGATCGCCGCCATCAACCTCGGCCGCACCCGCGCCGACGACATGCTGGCGCTGAAACTCGAAGCCTCGGCCGAACACATCCTGCCGCAGGTGGCGCAACTGCTGGACGCGCACCGGCCTGCGCCGCCATCCGACCTCATCGACCATAGGGGGACCATGTGACATCGAATCTTCGCGGCGCAAGCTCCGGCCGCCGCTTGTCGACCGGTGCCGCGCTTGCCGGCATCGGCCTCCTGGCTTCGTGGCTGTTCGTGCGCGCCAGGACCCGGCGCGCCGAACAGGCGCATCCTCCCGCCGGCCGCTTCATCACGGTCGACGGTGTGCGCCTGCATTACCTGGAGCGCGGAACGGGCCCGGCGCTGGTGCTATTGCACGGCAATGGCGTCGACGCCACCGACTGGGAGCACAGCGGCGTGCTGGACGCCGCCGCCGAGCATTACCGGGTGATCGCCTTCGACCGCCCCGGATTCGGCTACAGCGAACGGCCGCGCACCACGGTCTGGACACCCGACCGACAAGCGCGCCTGCTGCACCACGCCTTGCAGGAACTGCAGGTCGACAGCGCGATCGTCGCGGGCCACTCCTGGGGCACGCTGGTGGCGCTCGCCATGGGCCTGCAGGTGCCGGACTTCGTGCGGGGACTGGTGCTGGTCTCGGGTTACTACTATCCGAGCGTGCGCATGGACGTGATGGTCGGCGCGCCGCCGGCCCTGCCGCTGGTGGGCGACGCACTGCGCTATACGGTGGCGCCGCTGGCCGGACGGCTGATCTGGCCAGCCGCGATCGGGCGCGCATTCGCCCCGCTGCCGGTGTCCGAGCGTTTCCGCGCGATGTCGCCGTGGATGTCCCTGCGGCCCGGGCAGTTGCGGGCGAATGCCGCCGACAGCAGCCTGATGGTGCCGGCGACGATGTCCCTGGCGCGGCGCTTCGGCAGGTTGAAGGTACCCGTGCAGATCCTGTCAGGCACCCAGGACGGGGTCTGCGATTGCGCCCACAATGCCGAGCGGCTGCACGCGGCGCTGCGCCACAGCGAACTGTCGGTCACGCCCGGCGTGGGCCATATGCTGCACTACGCCGAACCGGGCAAGGTGCTGGGGGCCATCGATGCGATCGCGGCCCAGGTGGGAGAGCCGTCCCATTTGCCGTCGGCGCGCGTCAATGCGCTGGCTGCAGCCGGCGAGAGCGGCGTTTGAATTGACGACACAATGGGCAGCCGCAAATAGCCATAGCTAGCGTAGGCAATCCGGCGAGGCTTTAGTTACCGCTTAAGATGTGCATTGGATTTGAACGTCGCCGACGGGCCTCCTGATGCATATTAACGGGCGTAGCGGCCAGAACGCGTGAAGTCATGGCCGCAAGAAAGCGACCGGGTCCGAGCACTGCTGGAGTCTGATCACGAAGCACTGTCACTGTGGGAAGCTGCTCGATCTGACGATCAAGCGTTGAATCAGATATGGGCTCGGGAACCTCTTCTTCCTGATCAGCATCTCCTCCAGGCTCCGGCACGCCGTTCGCCGGGATTTCCTCTCCTGGGTTCGCTATAGCGACGTTATCTGCATATTCCATTAAAACGAGGCACGTGGCGTGATACGCATCGTCCTCAAGGCCTAGTTTGGCTAGCAAATCAAATAACCATTCGGCCACACTATTCTCTTTTTGCAGGATATCCGACCGGAGACCGAAAACAAAGCCTAGGGCAGCCAGCGGATGTCTCAGGCGAAGATTTTTAGCATCACCGTAAGATTCCTCCACACGATTAGGCGCATTTTTCCCGTAAGACGAATCCATCCGCTTAGTTGAGATTAACAGCTCAGGCCCAGTAGCCCAGTCTGTCATGATGACATCAACCTGTTTAAGATAGTTCTTACCAAGAATAGATGCGCTCGAAGATGTAACGCCGGGGATTGACGGCTTACTGTTCACGTAATTCATTACCGCAGCACGAACAGCTTTGTCCTTGGACTTCATCAGTGACGCTACTGGTGCCGGTAGAATACGTGGGGGTAGAGGCCGTGGCCAAACTTGGTCCAACTCAAATCCCGCCCGTCGTAACTCGTAGCTCAGCCATACATCGAGTGCAAGGGCTGGTACGCCCGACTGAGTTTCCGCTCTTAGATAGAGAGGCACCCCCAGTAGTTTTTCTAGCGTCTGATAGTCGGGCTCAAAGGAAATCTGTCCATCCGCTCCCTTAAACCACGGGTTGCTATGTTCGCCATTGGGTGCTGCGTGATCGACAATTTGGTCAAATAGTACCCAAGCCTTAGCTTTTGTACTTGGTGGTTTAGCGGCCACTTGCACCTCTCATAGAACGGCGCAGGGCGAGGTCCTGCCGAGCTTGCCGAATGCACTTAATAGTTTTCATCGAAAGGTTACTGAATTCTGTAAGAATAATTTTATCTACAACAGTAACAGCTTCCATTAGATTACCGCAATTTAACAATGCTGCAACCTTTTCCTTAACAGAGAGGAGCGAATTGGCGCTCTCCGAGATTAAAGTTGGCGACGGCATTGCCCAAACATCTGCCTCCTTAGGTTCAATTTTTAGAATCCCTCCGCCATAAGCTCGCCCGACCATCTCTGCATGTAAAAGCGTTACTGAATTGAGGCTCGCTAGAGGTAAAAGGTCTCGGCCAATGTCACGGTACTTCGCATTGAGATAAACGCCGTGAACTGAGTTTAGATGATGTGCACCAGCCTCATTCGCAGTAAGCCGAGGAGTGTCCGCATTCATACAAGTCAACAGCAGGTCAGCAGGCGGGACAAGCGGCACTCGAAACCAGTTCTTGCGGATTCGACATTTGTACGCGGTGTCAACACCCGTGCGGTGCCCATCGTCAATATATGCGGCCGCATTAAGCGAGGGCGGATCACTCGGATAAAACAGGTAGACGGCTTGACCCTCTTTTCCCAATTTTGAGAGCCCGGCTTTCGAAAGCGCCAACCCCCGCAAGTGAGAGCTTCCTGGTGGAGATAAATGTAGGAGTTCTTTAGACTTCAGTCCGAGCTCTTTAACTCGCTGAGGTGAAAGAGTAAAATATTTATTGTTCCCAGTGACGATGCCGAGAGTGGTGTCTCCCCACGTCTCCAAATCGGTGAAAAGTCCCTTCCTTAGAAGGTTGTCTAGCGAATTAATAGCCTTCGGATCAACGAGACTGCTTGTCCATTTATCTGCCGGATCCACCGGCTTCCAAGTTAATCCAACTTCTAAGGAGGTGAGTTTGTCGGCATTCTTTGCTTGTCGAATTGTGGCGTGATCTGCTGGACCGTCTAAGTATCCGTCCGCCAGTAATAGCACCACGTCAGCCTCAGCCTCCGGGAAGACCTGTTCGTCAAACAGCACTAGTTGCACATCGCGAAAACGAGCGAAAAGAAAACGACGAACTGGTGCTGCATAGTTCACCGAAAGTAATTCTGCAGGTAAAACAAGTGCTAAGCGACCGCCCTGCTTCAAGAACATTGCAGAGTGAACTGTGAACGCTGCCCAACTGGATGCAAGGCCAGTTAAGGACACGCCGGCTCGAAGTGCTGCCTCACGCGATCGGGCGCGGGACTCACCTGAGAAGTCCTGATAACGGATGTACGGAGGATTACCAATGACAGTATCATAAACTGGTCTTGGCTCTATCGCGAAAAAATCGTTGTGACACATTCGTGCTTCACCGCCAGCGTCTTGCACGCGCTGGCGAGCCATCTCCATGCTCTGAGCATGAATCTCTACACCGTCTACCACAGGTCGCGTCTTATGATCCTCAGATAAGTCGCGAAGGCGATTTACTGCAGCAACCAAAAAAGCAGCATCACCTGCAGCTGGTTCCATAACCATGTCACCGGATGCGCGTATGGCCCAGTTAGCTATAAATTCGGTAATATTTTTGGGCGTGAAGAACGCGCCGCGCTCCTTACGCAGAGCAGGCGTGTCGTTCGGGTCAATAAAGCTTGCTGCGGTCACTTGCTATCCTGAAAAACAGCGTCGCCGAGTGAGATTTTTATTTCTCACCGGTCCTTCTGATATGTGAACTTGGTGTGAGTTTATGGCTTGGTAATCGAATTGTATAGCGCGCTCAGCGGTAGAGTTCCAGTACCAAAAGTTCAGTTGGTTTAGAGATTCGGCTGGCAAAATCACAATGTCGCAGGATGGTGGATATTAGCTATTCCCCAGTTTGATCGCCAAGCCAGCGATCAGGCTGCCCGCCATCGCCAGCGACAGCACGGCGTGCACCGTGGTCGAGCCGATCGAGGACGCCTCGGCCGAATCGTCGCGCTTGAGCGCCATGGCGCGGCCCAGCACGACCGGGCGCAGGAAGCCGCGGATGCCGACCAGCAGCATGCCGATCCCGAAGAACAGCTCGCCCTTCATGCCGTACATGATGCCGTCGAGGAGCTGGGGCACGCCCAACAGCAGGCCGAAGCCGAGCCAGAACAGGCGAAAGCCCAGCGAACGTTTCAACTTGGTAGTCGTCATGGATGTCGTGATGAGGGATTACAGGATGCGCAGCGAGTAGTCGGTCGCGCGCACGTCCTTGGTCAGGCTGCCGATCGAGATGCGGTCGACGCCCGTTTCGGCGATCGCGCGCACGGTCTCCAGATTGATGCCGCCCGAGGCTTCCAGCAGCGCGCGGCCGACATTCACCTTGACCGCTTCGCGCATGCGCGCCAGGTCGAAGTTGTCGAGCAGGACCGACTTCACGCCGCCGGCCAGCGCTTCCTCGAGCTGGGCGATGGTCTCGACCTCGATCTGCACCGGCGCGCCGGAATCCAGCCTGGCCGCCGCCTGCAGCGCGGCCGTCACGCCGCCGGCCGCCGCGATATGGTTTTCCTTGATCAGGATGCCGTCATACAGCGCCATGCGCTGGTTCTTGCCGCCGCCGACGCGCACCGCGTATTTCTGCGCCAGGCGCAGGCCCGGCAAGGTCTTGCGGGTGTCGAGGATCGCGGCATTCGTGCCCGCAATGACGTCGACGTAGCGGCGGGTGGCGGTCGCCACGCCAGAGAGCAGCTGCATGAAGTTCAGCGCGCCGCGCTCGGCGGTGAGCAGCGAGCGCGGATTGGCGCGGATCGTGCACACCGTCGAGTCAAGCGCCATGAGGTCGCCCTCGGCGTAGTGCCAGTCGATCTCGGTATCCTGGTCGACCGCCAGCATCAGGCCCTCGAACCATGGCGCGCCGCACAGCACGGCGGCCTCGCGCACGATCACGCGGGCGGTGACACGGGTGTCGTCGGGCACCAGCTTGCCGGTCAGGTCGCCGCTGCCGACGTCTTCCAGCAGCGCGGCCAGGATGTTCTGCTCGAAGGCGGCCTGCAGCCTGTCGTCGAACTGGGCGTGGGGATTCTTCAATGTGGTCATGCCGGTCCTACCCCCGAGAACATCGGGGCATTGTTTTCCAGTTTGCCGGTCGGCAGCGCCTTGGTGCGTTTGGCCGCGGCGAAGTCGAGCATGCGGTCGATCGCCCGTTTCGCCTGCAGGCCGACCGCCGGGTCGACGTGGATCTGGTTGGCGCCCGATTCCAGCACTTCCGCCAGGTTGCGCAGCCCGTTCATCGCCATCCACGGACAGTGCGCGCAGCTCTTGCAGGTCGCGCTGTTGCCGGCGGTCGGCGCCTCGATGAAGGTTTTACCGGGGGCGGCGATGCGCATCTTGTGCAGGATGCCGTTATCGGTGGCGACGATGAAATGGGTCGCGTCCATGGTCTGGGCCGCATTGATCAGCTGGGTGGTCGAGCCGACCGCGTCGGCCTGGGCCACCACGTTGGCGGGCGACTCGGGATGCACCAGCACCTTGGCGTTCGGGTATTCGGCCTTGAGCAGGTCGAGCTCGATGCCCTTGAATTCGTCGTGCACCAGGCAGGAACCCTGCCACAGCAGCATGTCGGCGCCGGTCTTGGCCTGGATATAGGAACCCAGGTGGCGGTCGGGCGCCCACAGGATTTTCTTGCCCTGGGCGTGCAGCTCGGCCACGATGTCCAGGCCGATCGACGAGGTCACCATCCAGTCGGCGCGCGCCTTCACGGCCGCGCTGGTGTTGGCGTACACGACGACGGTGCGGTCCGGATGCTGGTCGCAGAAGGCCGCGAACTCGTCGGCCGGGCAGCCCAGGTCGAGCGAACAGGTCGCGTCGAGGTCGGGCATCAGGATGGTTTTCTCGGGGCTGAGGATCTTCGCGGTCTCGCCCATGAAACGCACGCCGGCCACCACCAGGGTCTGGGCCGGATGGTCACGGCCGAAGCGCGCCATTTCCAGCGAATCCGAAACGCAGCCGCCGGTTTCCTCGGCCAGGTCTTGCAGGTCGGCGTCCACGTAGTAGTGGGCCACCAGCACCGCGCCCTTCTCTTTCAGCAGGCGGCGGATGCGTTCCTTCAGTTCGGCGCGCTCGGCCATTTCCGGCGCGCTCGGGACTTTCGCCCAGGCCTCGGCGGTGCAGGCCATGCCGGCCAGGGGCCGGTCGTATTCATAGGTCTTGATTGGTGCTGTCACGGCATTCATGCTCGCGCGTCTCCTCGCGTTAGCGGGGCCGCGGCCCCGCCCTTCTTCGAATCGATGTCTACCTGTCGATCAGTCGATGCCCTGGCTGCGCAGGTATTCCTCGTAGTTGCCCTGGAAGTCGACCACGTCGTTCTCGCGGATTTCGATGACGCGGGTGGCCAGCGAGGACACGAACTCGCGGTCGTGCGAGACGAAGATCAGGGTGCCGGCGTACTTGTCGAGCGCGATGTTCAGCGATTCGATCGATTCCATGTCCATGTGGTTGGTCGGCTCGTCCAGCAGCAGCACGTTGTGACGGCCCAGCATCAGCTTGCCGTACATCATGCGGCCCTTCTCGCCACCCGACAGCACCTTGACCGACTTCTTGACTTCGTCGCCGCCGAACAGCAGGCGGCCCAGGATCGAGCGCACGGCCTGGTCGTCGTCGCCCTCTTGCGTCCACTTGCCCATCCAGTCGGTGAGCGTTTCGCCGCTGGCGAATTCCTCGGTCGGATCCTGCGGCATATAGCCCGGATTGGCGTTCTCGGCCCACTTCACGCGGCCGGTGTCCGGCTGCAGGCCGCACAGGTCGCCGCCGATCGAACGCAGCAGAGTGGTCTTGCCCGCGCCGTTGGCGCCGATGATCGCGATGCGCTCACCGGCCTCGACCATGATCGAGAAGTTCTTGAACAGCTGACGGTCGTAGGCCTTTGAGATGTTCTCGGCTTCCACCGCCAGGCGGTGCAGCTTCTTCTCGCCCTCGAAACGCACGAACGGGTAGGCGCGCGAAGAAGGCTTGAATTCCTCGATCTTGATCTTGTCGATCTGCTTGGCGCGCGAGGTCGCCTGGCGCGCCTTCGATTTGTTGGCCGAGAAGCGGCGCACGAAGTCTTGCAGTTCGGCCACTTTTTCCTTGGCCTTGGCGTTGTTCGCCAGCTGCTGGTTGCGCGCCTGGGTCGAGGCCAGCATGTAGTCGTCGTAGTTGCCCGGATAGACCTTCAGGGTGCCGTAGTCCATGTCGGCCACGTGGGTGCAGACCTGGTTCAGGAAGTGACGATCGTGGGAAATGATGATCATGGTGGAGTTACGCTCGTTGAGCATGTTTTCCAGCCAGCGGATCGTGTTGATGTCCAGGTTGTTGGTCGGTTCGTCGAGCAGCAGGATATCCGGATTCGAGAACAGGGCCTGGGCCAGCAGCACGCGCAGCTTCCAGCCCGGCGCCACGGCGCTCATCGGGCCCTGGTGCAGCTCGGTGGCGATTTCCAGGCCCAGCAGCAGTTCACCGGCGCGCGCCTCGGCCGAGTAGCCATCGTATTCGGCCACTTTGCCTTCGAGCTCGGCGGCCTTCATGTAGTCGTCGTCGGTCGCTTCCGGGTTGGCGTAGATCGCATCGCGTTCGGCGATCGCGTTCCACAGCTCGGTATGGCCCATCATGACGACGTCCAGCACGCGCACGTCTTCGTAGGCGAACTGGTCCTGGCGGAGCTTACCGAGGCGCTCGCCCGGATCGAGGCTGACGTTGCCGGCGGACGGCTCGAGGTCGCCGCCCAGGATCTTCATGAAGGTCGACTTGCCGCAGCCGTTGGCGCCGATCAGGCCATAGCGGTTGCCCTCGCCAAATTTGACGGAAATGTTCTCGAACAGCGGCTTGGCGCCGAATTGCATCGTGATATTGGCTGTGGATAGCACTGTATTACCCCAAAAAGCATATTTGATTAACCGGCTATTCTACCATTCTGCGCCTTGCCAGGCGAATAAGGGTGGATTCCGGACAGTGGCGCGCGGATCAGATGCGGCGCAGGGTCGGATAGTCGGACAAGGTCAGGCGGAAGCCGTCGGCATCGGACACCAGGTGACCCTGGGCGCCGAACGGAATGGTGACGCGGCGCTCGATGTGGCCGAAGGAGAGGCCCGTCAATACCGGCAGCGGCAGCGTCTGGCGCAAATAGGCCAGCATGGCGTCGAAGTCGTAGCCGTTGTCCATCGGCCCCAGGCGATAGCCCGAAAAGTCGCCCAGCACCACCGCCTGCTGGCGCTCGAGCACGCCGGCCTGCATCAATTGCAGCAGCAAGCGCTCGATGCGGTACGGATGTTCGGCGATGTCTTCGAGCCACAGGATGCCGCCGTCGATGCGCGGAAAATACGGCGTGCCGACCATGGCGCCGATCATGGCCAGGTTGCCGCCCCAGACGGCGCCGCGCACGTCGATCTCCGGATTGCCGGAAGCGCGCTCGCTGATGGTGTGCGTGGGCCCGGCCAGGCAGGCCCAGAAATCGTCGAGCGTGAACGCGACCGGTTCGAGCGCACCGAAGTCGCCCGCGATCATCGGCCCGGCATAGCTCAGGCCGCCCGCCTTCGCCATCAGGCCCATGTGCAGGGCCGTCAGGTCGGAAAAGCCGACCACGATCTTGCCGCTGGCGGCGATCGCCTCGAAATCGATGCGCGGCAGCAGGCGGCTGATGCCATAGCCGCCGCGCAGGGCAATGATGAGGTGCACGCCTGGATCGGCCACGGCGGCGTGCAATTGTTCCAGGCGTGCGTCATCGGTGCCGCCGAAGCGCTGGTGGGTGCAGCTGTGGTCGTAGTAATTACGCACCAGGAAGCCCTGCCCTTCGAGGCGCGCGATGGCGCGTTCGAGCGCCGATGGCTCGGGAATGCAGCCGGCTGGCGCCACGATGGCGATGCCGGGACGGGAAGTGATCACTGTTTGACGAAGAGCCGGGGTGTTGAATCTGGCAACATCTTACCCCGCGCATGGGAGTCGATCAAGGCAAGGATGCGCTCGACCAGCTGGGGCGGCAGGTCGTGGCCCATCCCTTCGATGATCTCGAGCCGCGCGCCATCGATGTGGCGTGCCACGTCGCGGCCGCAGGCCACGGGCAGCAGCGGATCGGCGGCGCCGTGGATGACGAGGGTCGGCGCCGAGATCGCCGGCAGCAGCGCGCTGCGGTCGCCGGCGGCAAGCAGCGCCAGCATCTGGCGCGCACTGCCGCTTGGGCAATAGCAGCGTCGCATGGAGCGCGTGACGCGCTTGCGCAGCTGCCGGTCCGGGGTCGGATAGGACGGGCTGCCGAGCAGCCGCAGCAGCCCGACGGCGTGCTCGATGACGCTGTCGAGATCGGTTGGATCGGCGGGATGGCTGGCCAGCGCCTTGCGCACCGCCGCGCCCGGCCCAGGCAGGCCGCGCCGGCCGCTGGTGGACATGATCGAGGTCAGGCTCAGCACCCGCTGCGGGTGGCGCGCCGCCAGTTGCTGGGCGATCATGCCGCCCAGCGCGGACACGCCGACCAGGTGGGCCCGGGCCACGCCCAGCGCCGACAGCACGCCGAGGGCGTCGGCCGCCATGTCGTCGATGCCATAGGGCGAGCGCAGCGGCCAGCCGAGGGCGGCCTTGATGCGCGCCAGCGTGAGGTTCGGCGTGCCGGCCTGTTCGAACCTGGTCGACAGGCCGCAGTCGCGGTGGTCGAAGCGGATCACGTAAAAGCCGAGCTCGACAAGGCCTTCGACGAAGTCGTCGGGCCAGTTGGTCAGCTGCATGCCGAGGCCGTGGATCAGGAGCAGCGGCGCGGCTTTGGGGTCACCCGCGGTGTCGAAGGCGACGCGCAGGCCATTGGCGTGGAGGGTGGGCATGACGGCAGGTCAGGAGCGCGTAATGTGGCGCCAGCCTGGCGCCGATGCTGTTCGTAGTTCACATCCCTAGGGTCGGACGGCCGTGCCGTCATGGCGACTTGAAAACAGCATAACAGCTAATTGGCGCGGATGGCGCTCCGCCTGACGGAATGCGGCTGGGGGAGCATCCTCCCCGCTCAGCCCTGGATGGCGGCGGGCTTGCGCGCCGCGTTGCGGCGTTCCACGAAAAAGGCCTTGAGCAAGGCGCTCGCCTCCTCGGCCATGACGCCGCCGACCACCGCGGTGTGGTGGTTCAGCCTGTCTTCGGCGAACAGATCGACGACCGAGCCGCAGGCGCCGGTCTTGGGGTCCAGCGCCGCGTACACCACCTTGGCCAGGCGCGCATGCATCATCGCCCCCGAGCACATGATGCAGGGTTCCAGCGTCACGTACAGCTCGCAGCCCGGGAGCCGGTAATTGCCCAGCTTTTCGGCGGCGGCGCGCAAGGCGACGATCTCGGCATGGGCGGTCGGGTCGTGGCCGCTGATCGGCTGGTTGAAGCCGGTCGCGATGACCTCGCCATCCTTGACCACGACCGCGCCGACCGGCACCTCGCCCCGGTCCCAGGCCAATTGCGCCTGGGCCAGGGCCAGCCCCATATAGCGCCCGGCCGCCGCATCCGGCGACGCGTTCTCGGTGGCCTGGAGGGTCGAATCCGGCATCATTCCGTGATCTCGGCCCAGCAGTTCGGGGTTTCGTGCAGCACCAGCTTGTGCAGGCGGAGGCCCGTGCCGTAGCGGTCGATGAACACGGCCTTCAGGATGTCGAACGCCACCTGGGCCAGGTTCTCGACGGTCGGGATGCGGTCGATCACGATCGTCTTGTGGTCCGGCAGCGATGCCAGGAACTCACGCACCTTGTCATCCTTTTCGTACACGATGAAGGCGTGATCCCACACGTCGACCAGGTGCTGCTTAGCCAGGGCCTTGACGTCGGAAAAATCCATGATCATGCCGTTGTCGGAATTGCCGTCGGAATCGATCACCTGGCCCGTCAGAGTAATCTCAAGGGTATAGCGGTGCCCGTGCAGGTTGCGGCACTGGCTCTTGTGGTCGGGAATCCGGTGTCCGGCATCGAATTCAAGCTTGCGGGTAATGGTCAACATGCTGCGTGTGGATCTTTAAGGAATCTGAAGAAGTTTATGGGTCTGGAGGCTGAGCTTCCATTTCGGGTTGGCGCGGCAGGTCTCGATCGCCAGCTGGAGGTTGCGGGCGGCCAGCGGGCCGTCCATCGCCTGCACATAGAAATGCTCGAAATCGAGCCCTTCATAGGCGGCCAGGTCTTGCCCGACCTGCGGGATGACGACCTTGATCTCGCTGCCTTTATGCACCGCCAGGGTCGAGCCCATCTTGGGGCTGACGCAGATCCAGTCCACGCCTTCCGGCACCGGCAGGGTGCCGTTGGTCTCGATGGCGATGGTGAAGCCGCGCGCATGCATGGCGTCGATCAGGGGACGGTCGAGTTGCAGCAGCGGTTCGCCGCCGGTGAACACCACGTATTTGCTGGCCGGATAAGTGGCTGGCCACAGGCTGTCGATCTCGGCCGCCAGCAGGTCCGCTTCCTTGAACTTGCCGCCGCGTTCGCCATCGGTGCCGACGAAATCGGTATCGCAGAACTGGCACACGGAGCTCGAGCGGTCGGCTTCGCGCCCGGTCCAGAGGTTGCAGCCGGAAAACCGGCAAAACACGGCCGGCCGCCCCGCATGGGCGCCCTCGCCCTGCAAGGTGTAGAAGATCTCTTTGATGCTGTAAGTCACGGTAAGCCTCTCGTCAACCTTCCATTATAGCGCGCCGGGCGCCGTGACGCTGCGGTTGCTGCCGTTCCACAAAACGTGTCGCATAACAGCTGCTTGAGAAGAAACAATATTCCTACAGCAGGACGGCGGTATGGTCCTACGGAATCTTCCGAATCCGGTAAGAGGGCGACTCATGAAAAAGTCTTCGGTTCTCCTAGTGTCGATGTGCTTGCTTGCTCACCGCGCCGAGGCCGGCAACGCGCATGCGCTGGTGCCGCTGCCCTGGCGCAGCGCGGCGCCGGAAGTGCTGGCCAGCATCATGGTCACGCTGGCCGCCCTGGTCCTGGCCTATATCGGCCTGCGCCGCAGCGTCACCAGCGATGAACGGGCGCGCGCGCTGCAGCACCAGCTCGAGGCCGAGCGCGAGGCGCGCTGCCAGGCCGACCAGGCGCTGGCCGACAACCACGACGTGCTGTGCCGCCTGGTGCGCCAGCACGAAGGCGTGCGCGAAGGCGAGCGGACCCGGATCGGCAGCGAGTTGCAGGCCGAGCTGGGCCGCCGCTTGTCGAGCCTGCGCGACGACATGGCGAGCCTGCGCGACTGCGCCCAGGCGACGCCCGCGCCGCTCCTGCTGGCCCGCGTCGACCGCGCGCTGGCCGGCATCGACGGCGCCATCCAGGCGGTGCGCGCCGTCGCCGGCGGCCTGCGCGGCGCCCATCCGGAAGACCGCCTGCGCCAGGCGCTGGAGCGCTGCCTGGCCGAGCATGCGCACCGCCACGGCCTGCGCTACCGCTTCGAGGCCGGCGTCGATCCGAGTTCGCGCGCCGGCCAGGACCGCGCGGCGCGCCTGGCCGTGTTCCGCGTGCTGCAGGACGTGCTGGCCGGCGCCGCGCGCAGGGTCGGACATGGCGGTGATGCGCAGGAGCGCGGGCACGAGCGTGAGCAGAAATGCGAGCTGCATGTGCGGCTGCTCGAAGGGGCCAGCACGCTCGGCCTCGAGATCGACGGCTGCGCCGGCTCGGTGGACGACGTCGCCGCCCTGCCCGCCGAGCTGGTCGAGCACATCCGCGCCATGGGCGGCGTGCTGCGCATGGTCGCCACCGGCGAGCGGCGCGCCCGCTGCTTGCTCTCGGTGCCGGTGCGCAGTGTGGTGCAAGATCCACTACGCAACTCCCTCCATGATCCGGTCCACGACCCGGCGCTGGGCGCGCCTGCCATCATGGCGAAGGTTGCCTGACGCGCCCAGCGTTGCAAAATGCCACCTCGCCATTGTCCTTGCTGAAAATCAATGGCGCGATCCTGCGCAGGTTGCAGAATCGGTCCCTAGCGGCAACTCACCGGTTGTCGCTCTCCGACACCGCAACCACAGAGGACGGCTCATGAGCGCACCCAGCACCGGCACAGGCCCGACAGCCCTGGTCCAGGACGTGGCATTCGTGGGGCAATTGATGGAAAGCCTGTCGGTGCCGGTCTTCGTGCTGGGCACCGACGCCCGCGTCATGATCTGGAACCGCGCCTGCGAGGAGCTGACCGGTGTGCCGGCGCCGGAAGTGCTCGGCACCGGCGACCACTGGCGCAGTTTCTACGAGATCCAGCGCCCCACCCTGGCCGACCTGGTGCTCAAGGGCCGGCGCGACGAGGTCCGGCCGCCCCCTGGCGTGGAGGGCCATTGTCCCGGTCCGCTGTCGATCGAGAGCTGGTGCGACATGCCGCGCGCCGGCCGGCGCCGCTACCTGGCGGCCGACGCCAGCCCGATCTTCAATGCCAGGGGCCAGCTGTCGGCGGTGGTCGAGACCCTGCGCGACCTCACCGACGCCAAGATGGCGCAGATCGCGCTCGAACAGCTGGCCACGCGCGACGGCTTGACCGGCCTGGCCAACCGGCGCTGCTTCGACGACACCCTGCATGCGGAATGGACGCGCGCGCTGCGCCAGATGCAGCCGCTGTCGCTGCTGATGGTCGACGTCGACAATTTCAAGGCCTATAACGATGCCCATGGCCACCTGGGCGGCGACGAATGCCTGAAGCGGGTGGCGCGCGCCGTCGCCAGCGAGATGCGGGCCAACGACCTGGTGGCGCGCTACGGCGGCGAGGAGTTCGCCGTGATCCTGCCCAACCAGTCGCTGAAAGGGGCGGCTATCGTGGCCGAGCGCATCCGCTGCCGGGTCGAACAGCTGCAACTGCCGTGCCGCTTCGCCGCCGGCCACGTGACGGTGTCGATCGGCGCCGCCACCGCGATCGCCGGGCCGGACAACCATGCCAGCCAGCTGGTCGCGATCGCCGACGCCGCCCTGTACCGCGCCAAGCACCTGGGGCGCAACCGCATCAGCCTGCCGATGACGGAAGCGGCGTAAAGACAAGCTTCCCTACGGCTGTTCATTCCTTGGTGGATAGACTATCCTTCGCGATTGTCTATTTCCCAAGGAGACATTGTGTTTCAATCGACCCTGTCGCGCACCACGCTCGCGACATTGATTTCCGGCGTGCTGGTGGCGGGCGCCGTCCATGCCGCCCCGGCCGCCACCGGTGGTGACGTGCTGCCCTTCAAGGCAACCGAAAAACTGCTTCCCAACGGCCTGAAGGTCATCGTGGTGCCGACCGGCTTCCCCAACCTGGTCTCGGTGCACATCCCGGTGCAGACCGGATCGCGCAACGAAGTCGAACCGGGCAAGTCGGGCTTCGCCCACTTCTTCGAGCACATGATGTTCCGCGGGACGCCGACTTACCCGCCGGAGAAATACCAGGAAGTGATCACGAAGGCCGGCGCGCGCCAGAACGCGTATACCAGCGACGATCTCACCAATTACTACACCACCTTCGCCAAGCAGGACCTGGAAACGGTGCTGAAGGTCTAGGCCGACCGCTTCCAGCACCTGTCGTATCCGATCGCGGCCTTCAAGACCGAATCGCGCGCCGTGCTGGGCGAATACAACAAGAACAGCGCGAACCCGATGTCGAAGCTGTTCGAGGTGCAGCGCGACGCCGCCTACACCACCCACACCTACAAGCACACCACGATGGGCTTCCTCAAGGACATCGAGGACATGCCCAACCAGTACGATTACTCGAAGGTCTTCTTCGACCGCTGGTATCGTCCCGAAAAGACCACCATCATCATCGCCGGCGACGTCGAACCGTCGAAGGCGATCGCCATGGTCGAGAAATACTGGGCCGGTTGGAAGCGCGGCGCCTTCACCTCGAACGTGCCGGTCGAACCCGCGCCGCGCGGCGCCCAGTACCGCCACGTGGCCTGGCAGACCCCGACCCTGCCGCTGGTGACGGTCGCCTGGCGCGCCCCGAGCTTCGTCGCCCGGCAGAAGGAGCAGGCGGCGCTGTCGATGGCGCTGTCGCTGTCGTTCGGGCGCACCTCGCCGCTGTACAAGCGCCTGGTGCAGGACGAGCAAAAGGTCGACCAGCTGTTCGACTTCACCCCGAACCGGGTCGATCCGACCCTGGCCACCATCGGCGCGCGCGTGAAGAATCCAGCCGACGCATTGATGGTGCGCGACGCCATCCTGCAGACGGTGGCGAAGCTGCGCGACGAACCGGTCAGCAGCCAGGAGCTGGAAGCGGCCAAGTCGGCCCAGAAGTATGGCCTGATCCGCTCGCTCGACAACACCGAGGCGATCGCCTCGACGCTGGCGTCCTACGTGCATTTCGAGCGCTCCTACGGCACCCTGAACGGGTACTACCGCGCGATCGACAGCTTGACGCCGGCCGACCTGCAGGCCGCCGCCCGCAAATACCTGGTCGACGACAGCATGGTGGTCATCACCCTGTCGCATGAGGCGCTGCCGAAGGGCATCGAAGCGTTGCCGAAGCTGGCATCGTTCGCGCCGCAGGCGGTCGATGCGAAGTTCGACGTGCTGGTGCAGAAGTCGGCCTTGCCGCAGATCCGCTTCAAGCTGCTGTTCGCCGCCGGATCGAGCCACGACCCGAAGGGCAAGGAAGGCCTGGCCGCCCTCACCGCCGCGATGGTGGCGGCGAGCGGTTCGCGCGAGCGCAAGATCGACGAGGTGACCAAGTCGCTGTTCCCGATGGCCGGCAGCTTCACCGAGCAGACCGACAAGGAGATGACGACCTTCACCGGCACCATCCACAAGGACAACTGGGACCAATTCCTCGGCATCGCCATGCCCCTGCTGGTGGACCCGGGCTTTCGCGAGGAAGATTTCCGGCGCCTGAAGGACGCCCAGCGCAACGCGCTGGTGCTGGACCTGAAGGACAACAACGAAGAGGAATTCGGCAAAGAGCGGCTGCAAGCGAATGTGTTCGCCGGCACCGGCTACGGTCATCCTGTGCTCGGCACCGTCGCCGGCATCGACGCCATCACCCTGGATGACGTGAAGGCCTTCTACGCCAAGGCGTATACCCGGGGCGCGGTGAAGGTCGGCATCTCGGGCGACGTGTCGGAAGCGATGACGGCCTCGCTCAAGGCGCAGCTGGCGCGCCTGCCGCAAGGCGCGGGCCTCCCCGTGACGGGCGTGCCGAAAGGCCGCATGCCGAATGGCCTGGAAGTGGAGATCGTCGAGAAGAACACGCGCGCCACCGCGATCTCGTTCGGCCTGCCGCTCGAAGTCACGCGCAAGCACCCGGACTTCGCCGCCCTGTGGCTGGCCAAGACCTGGTTCGGCGAACACCGCTCCTCGAGCGCCCACCTGTACCAGCGCATCCGCGAAGAGCGCGGCATGAACTATGGCGACTACGCGTATATCGAAGCCTTCCCGCGCGGGATGTTCCAGTTCTTCCCGAACCCCAACCTGGGCCGCAAGGCGCAGCTGTTCGAGGTCTGGATCCGCCCGGTGGCGCCGCAGAACGGCCACTTCGCGCTGCGCGTGGCGCTGCACGAACTGGGCAAGATGGTCGATGGGGGCATCAGCCAGGCCGACTTCGAGACCACCCGCGACTATCTGCTGAAGAACGTGTTCGTGATGACCGCGACCCAGGACCAGCAGCTGGGTTATGCGCTCGATTCGCAGTGGTACGGCACGCCGGACTTCACCGCGATGATGCGCGACGCCCTGTCGAAGCTGAGCGCGGCCGACGTCAATACGGCCATCAAGAAGCACCTGTCGGCCAGGAACCTGTCGGTGGTGATCATCACCAAGGATGCGGCCGGCCTGAAACAGGCGCTGGTGAGCGACGCCTTCTCGCCGATCAAGTACGACGCCAACAAGCCGCAGGCCTTGCTGGACGAGGACCAGCAGATCGGCTCGATGAAGCTGAACATCAGGCCGGAGGCGGTGACCATCACGCCGGCGGCGCAGGTGTTCGCCAGGTGAACCGGTAGAGCAACAGGTGTAGTGCCATGAAAAGCGGCGCCCGAGGGCGCCGCGTTCATTTCCCGAGGTGCGGGCTTAACGCATCATGCGATCCCAGCCGTGACGCACGGCCGATTTCATCTTTTCCCAGGTCGACTGGTCGGCCGGATAGCGGGTATCCCAGTCGCTGCGCAGGTCGGTCTCGACGTCGTTCCACGGACGGCCGCGGTACTTGTCGTTGAGCGCCATTTCCGAGCCGTAGCTGTAGGCCGGACGGTATTCGTCATAGGCCTCGCCGGTGGCGCCATACACCGAGTTCCAGTGGTTGCGGTAGTAGGCGTCGTTATCGCCGTCGGTCATGCGGTCCCAGCCGCGACGCACGGCGGACTTCATCTTGTCCCAGGTTGATTGCTCACCCGGATAGCGGCGATCCCAGTCGCTGCGCAGGTCGGTCTCGACCGCGTCCCAGCTGCGGCCGCGGTACTGGTCGTTGCGCGCCATTTCCGAACCGTAGCTGTAGGCCGGGCGGTACTCGTCGTACGAGCCGCCGGCGGCGCCGTAGGTCGAGTTCCAGTGGTTGCGGTAGTAGACGTCATCGTCGTTGTCGTCCGTCATGCGGTCCCAGCCGTGGCGGACGGCGTTCTTGACGCGATCCCAGGTCGACGGTTCGCTGGTGTCGCTGCCGGTGGTGCTGAAGTCGCGGGTGCCGTCGATGCGGTTGTCCCAGCCGGTGCGCAGGGTGCCCTCGACGTCGTCCCATGGCTGGTTACGATACATCTCGCTGCGGCGCATCTCGCTGCCATAGGCGTAGGCCGGCTTCAGTTCCTCGAACTTCGTGCCGCTGCTCGCATAGGTGCTGTCGTAGTGGCTGCGGTACTGGTCGTCGTCATCGTCGCGGGTCATGCGTTCCCAGCCGTGGCGCACCGCGGCCTTCATCTTTTCCCAGGTCGATGGCTCGCCGCCGGTGGCGTGGCGGCTGTCCCAGTCGCTGCGCAGGTCGGTTTCGATGTCGTCCCAGGCGCGGTTGGTGTAGCGGCCGCTGCGCGCGGCTTCGCTGCCGTAGCTGTAGGCCGGCAGGTAGTCGTCGTAGGACGCGCCGGTGGCGCCGTAGGTGGTGTTGAAATGGTTGCGATAGTAGGTATCGTCGTCGTACGAACCCATGGTGCTCGAGGCCGAACCGGCGCTGCCGCCCAGGCCCAGGGCGGCGTCCGACTGGCCGCGCGAGAAGATGCGCACGCCGCTGCGCTGCTTGTCCAGGCTGGCGCTGCCGCTCGCCAGCGAGCCGGTCTGGGTGTCACGCTGCAGCGAGTCGCTGCGGATCGACCCTTCCAGGGCAGAGCCCTGGATGGACGAGGTGCTGCCGGCCGATGCGGTGTTGCCCAGGTTCGAACCCTGGGCGGCGATGCGGTCGTTGTCCAGCTGCGCGCTGCCGGCCGCCAGGCCGCCCTGCTGGCTGCCGTCGAGCGGCGCATTCTGCAGCGGGTCGTCGCGCAGCGTCGAGCTTTGCAGCGAGGTGCCGCCGGTGGCGGTCAGGCCGTTGCTGCCCAGCGATTCCTGGTGGGTGCCGCCGACGGTCTGGCCCTGGTTCAGGGAGCCTTGCTGGAACAGCGCGCGGTCGCCCGGATTGTCGAGTTTGGGCGTCGAGGCCGCCTGCGCATTGCCGAGCGTACCCGACTGGGCCGACATCGACGACGATTGCTGCATGCCGGCGCTGCTGCCCATGCGCATGGCGCCGGCGCTGATGCCGCCCGCTGCGATGTCCGGGGTTCCGGTGGCGTTCTCGTCGATGTCGGTCGGGCCGTAGCGTTCGACGATGTCGGCCGCGCGCTCGACTTCCGGCAGCGAGGCGGCGACCACGGTCAGCACGTGGTGGCCACGGGTGACGGCGCCTTCGTAGCGGCTCACATGTTCCGCATTATCCGAACCAAACAGGTCGCTGAAGAAATTCTTGATGCTGGCGGTGATGCCGGTGTCACCGTCCGCGCTGCGTTCGGTGTCGAGGTCGGAACGGCCGGACACGCTGTCGGTCTGACCGGTCGGGTCGGCGTTGGACAGGCGGACGTCGGTACGGGTAAAGCCCGACGACAGCAGTTCGTTCATGGCGTTCTGCGCATCGGTGCGGTTGTCGAACACCGCGACAAGGGTATGTTGCATGGTCGTTCCTCCGAAAAATGGTGGTACTGGCGCCGGCGACGAGACTGCCGCTCGTTTGCGCTTTGTTGTCAAGATTACTCCAATACTGATGGGGCTCGCACACCATTGACCGTTGGAAAGATCATGTCAGAACAAGGCGAAATGCGGCGTCGGACCACCTACGGATGAGCACGTAGGCGCAGGACGACAGGGGGAGGAACGCCGGGCGGGCGCCCGGCATGGATAGCGCACCGGAGCCGGTGCGCCGTGCTCAGGCGAACGGGTTGTCGATGGTCTTGACCTCGGGCGGCGGCAGCGCGTCCGGCAGATCGCGCGCCTCGAGCGCGGCCACGATCTCGCCCAGCAGCGCGTGCAGGCGGCGCGCCTTGTCCAGCCCGGGCACGTCGGCGGTCAGGTCGACGTCGCCCGAGATCGTGATGCGGTCGACGCGGTTTTCCAGCATCAGGTCGCCGATGCCGGCGACGTCGGCTTCGTTGGCGAACGGGGTGAAGGAGGTCGGTTTCTTCTTGCTCATGGCGTTCCTTTACGATCGGTTCTTGCGCTGCTTGATCTTGGGCAGGCGCAGCATGCGTTCTTTCTGCTTTGCCGACAGGGACGGCAGCAGTTCGATGCCGACGATGCGCTCCAGCTCGGCGACCGGAACCACATTGATCGGCGCATCGGCGCGGTTTTCGGTGAACCAGGCCGCCGCCAGCTTCTGGCGCGGACTGTACACCACCTTGTACAGATGGCTCGGCACGATGACGTTGCCGACCTTTTTCAGGCTGGCGCCGAGGAAGGCCGGGCCGGTGATCACGTACAGCTCCCCTTCCTTCTTCGCCATGGTGCGCACCGCGCCCTCGATCGGCGCCCAGATGTGGCGGTTGTGGTCGCGGTCTTGCGGGACCATATTGGCCAGCGAAAAGCTCTCGCGCTGGGTGCGGCGGTCGGGCATATTGGCGTTCGGCGCCAGGTGGCCGCGATCGAAACCGCTGCGCGCGTAGTCTGACAGCTCGGCGCGCTGGCCGCGCGGCAGGCGCCCTTCGGCGTGGAACTTGTCGTCGCGGTCCAGGCCCTGGGCCCGCTTGAGGTTATCGGCGCGCACGTACTCGGCCGACCACAGCGGCGTGCGGGTCACGCCCGAATGCATGACGCCGAACACGCCGTAGCACAGCTCGCGCGTGGATTTCGCCAGTTTCTGGTTGTGGATCTCGGGCGCGCGGCCGTCGAGGTAGTGGACGGGACAGCTGTCGGCCTGCGCCGCGCCGGCGGACAGCAAGGCGCCGGCGACGGCGAGGCGGACAAGAAGTCTGCCCAGGGTGGAGCGAAGCATGATTGAACGGCAATGGTGAAGAAAGCGGGCATTTTAGCTGAGCAGGTGCTCCCGAGCATTAACTTTGCATCGATCGGCGCGCGCGACGATACCCATGACACTGCGCACGGGGTGCGCACGATTGCATGAGCAATTCCTCACGGAATGTTTTAAAATTAACGCTTTCTCAATAAGATTTTCCATTTGGGAAACAAGTTCGCCACGAATGACCCACCCGCCAATCCCGGAAGACCTACGCCGTTTCGTCCTGACGAGCGTTCCTTCCGTGCCCTTCCTGGAAGCCTTGCTGCTGCTGCGCGCCGACCCCACCCAGCAGTGGGAAAGCGCCATGCTGGCCAGCCGGCTCTATATCCGTGAGCGCGTGGCGGGCCAGCTGCTGTCCGATTTATGCAAGGCGGGCATCGCGCAGCCCTGCGATCCGCCGGCCGCCCACTGTTATCGCTACGAGCCCGTGAGCGACGCCCTGCGCGAGCGGATCGATCGCCTGGCCGAGCTGTATGGCCGGCACCTGGTGGAGGTCACCCACCTGATCCACTCCAGCCTCGAGCGTCAGGCCCAGCAGTTTGCCGACGCCTTCCGACTACGCAAGGACGAATGAGCGGAAGACGTGGCCAGCTGGGCTGTATGCAATACACTAGACGCAATAGTCAGACATAAAATCAGACGCAATGAGCGGGCGCCAGGCGCCGACAAGAATAATGAGCATACCTTCGGGACGATGTGATATATGGGCGAAGTGATCTACACCCTTTGCATGCTGACCTCGCTGACGTGCGCCGTGCTGCTGTTCGCCAGCTACCGGCGCACGCGCCACCGCCTCGTGTTCTGGAGCGGCGCCTGCTTCACGGGCATGACCTTGAATAATTTGTTGCTGTTGTTGGACAAGGTCGTGTTCCCGACCCAGGTCGACTTGCTGTGGTGGCGTCTGGCCAGCGCGCTGGTGGCCTGCCTGCTCCTGCTGTACGGCCTGATCTACGAAAAGGACTGAGGCGATGACCCATCTGCTGGCCGGCGCGATCGCCATGGCTTCCATCACCATCGCCCTGTTCTTCTTGCGCTTCTGGCGCGCCAGCGGCGACCGTTTCTTCCTGTATTTCGCCCTGTCATTCGCGATCGAAGGGCTGCACCGCGTGTATGCGGTATTGCGCGACGGCGGCGGCGAGGATTCGCCGCTGCACTACCTGATCCGGTTATTGGCCTATGGCTTGATCTTGTGGGCCATCCTGGAAAAGAATCTGCCGCGCAAAAAGCGGGGCCCGTGAGCGCCCGCACGCCACGCTCGCGTGCGCCCGGCGCAGGGGCGCTGCGCCATAATCGGACCATGTCTACCATTTCATGGAGGTCCACATGAGCGCTCCCGATCACTCTGACCGCAAGCAGGACGTTCCGGTTCCCGCCGGAGGCCAGGACAACCGTTCCGACAACCTGTTGCCGGGCGACGAAGGCGCCGAAGACGGCCGCTTCGACGTGGCCGAAGAAGTGAACCTCGACCAGCATTCCGACGAGGCGCGCCGCATCGGCCAGGCGCCGTCGCAGGGCATCGCCGACGCCGTTCCCGAGGCGCTGCGCACGCCGGTGCCCTCGCAGCAGGTGCCGGACAAATCCTGACAGGGGGCGCCGGCGCACCGAAAAAGCGCAAAATCGTTGACATGGCCCGGCGACACACTTAGATTGCCGAAATAACCATAACCAATTTTCCGGGCCAAGATGTCCCTGACTGACACCATACCGCACGCCAGCCACAGGCGTGTTCTTTTCATCTGCAAGCGCGCGATCGACGACCCGATCGTCAACCAGGTCTCGCGCGAACTGGACCAGGCCATCGTGCGGGCGACCACCCAGTCCGACGGCCTGGAACAGGCCCGCAAGGGCGATTTCGCCCTGATCCTGGTCGGCTTTTCGGGCGACGCCGAGGGCATGCTCGACACCATTCGCGCGGTGCGCGCGAACCCGCGCTCCAGCCGCACGCCGATCGTGGCGCTCGGCCTGCCGCAACCCCTGCCCTTCCCCCAGGAATTGCTGTACGACGCCGGCGCCATCGCCGTGCTTACCGAACCGCTCTCCCCCACGATCCTGCGCGCCAAGGCGCGTTTCTACATCGAGGCCTTCAACAGCCAGGAAGAGCGGCAGCGGGCGGAGACGGCACTGGAGCAGACCCGTTCGCGCCTGGAACGCATCGTCGAGGCCGCCGAGCTTGGCATCTGGTCGTGGGACATCCTGCAAGACCGGGTCCGGGCCGACGCCCGCATGGCGGCGCTGTTCGGGGTTGCAGAGGAGCGGCGCCTGGACGCGCCGCTCGCCACCTACCTGGCGGCCTTCCATCCGGACGACATCGAACCGACGGTGGCGCAGATCAATGCCGCGATCGACGGCGAAGGCCTTTATGCCGCCACCTACCGCATCCGGGCGGACGCCGGCGGCTGGCGCTGGATGATCGCGCGCGGCCACGTCGAGTATGACGACCATGGCGCGCCGTGCGAGGTGCACGGGGTGGTCATGGACGCCACGCGCCAGCGCGAGGCCGAGCAGCAGCTGCGCGCCACCGAGGAGCGCTACCATACCGTGTTCGACTCGATCGACGAAGGCCTGTGCGTGATCGACATGATCTACGACAGTGAAGGCCAGCCCTGCGACTACCTGTTCGTCGAGGCCAATCCGGCCTTCGTCAAGCATACCGGCCTGCTCGATGCGGTGGGCAAGACGATCCGCCAGCTGGTGCCCAACCACGAGCAGCACTGGTTCGACACCTATGGCCGGGTGGCGCAAACCGGCGAGGCGGTGCGCTTCGAGAACGAGGCGCGCGGCCTGCACCGCTGGTACGACGTGCACGCGACGCGGCTGGGGCCGCCCGAACGGCGCCGGGTCGCGGTGCTGTTTACCGACATTACCGAACGGCGCCGCTCCGACGCCGCGCTGCGGCGCATGGCGGCCGACCTGTCCGAAGCCAACCGCCTCAAGACCGAGTTCCTGGCCACCCTGGCGCACGAACTGAGGAATCCGCTGGCGCCGATCCGCAGCGGGCTGCAGTTCATCCGGCGCTCGCCCGCCGACCGCGAGGCTGTCAGCCGCGTGCACGACATCATGGAGCGCCAGCTCGACCACCTGGTGAACCTGGTCGACGATCTGCTGGACGTGGCGCGCATCACGCGCGGCCAGGTCGAGCTGCGGCGCGAGCGGGTCGAGCTGGCGACGGTCCTGACGGCCGCGGTCGAGACCAGCATGCCGCTGATCGAGGCGGGGCGCCACGCTTTCGACCTGCGCCTCCCTGACGAAGCCCTGGTGCTCGACGCCGACCCGACCCGCCTGACCCAGGTGGTGAGCAATCTGCTGAACAATGCGGCGCGCTATACGCCCAAGGGCGGACGCATCGCGCTCGAGGCCAGGCGCGATGGTGACGAGGCGGTGGTGACGGTGACCGACAACGGAATCGGCATCGCGCCCGAGGCGCTGGAAGAGGTATTTCGCATGTTCACCCAGGTCGGGCAGGCGCAGCAGCCAGGATCCGGCGGGCTCGGCATCGGTTTGTCGCTGGTGCGCAGCCTGGTCGAGCTGCACGGCGGCAGCGTGAGCGCATCCAGCGCCGGCACCAATGCCGGCAGCGTCTTCACGGTGCGCCTGCCGCTGCTCGCCGCTGCACAGGCGGCGCTCGCGGACCAGGACGGGACGACCGGAACGACGCCCGAGGCCGCGCCGACGGGGCGCAGCGTGCTGGTGGTCGACGACAACCGCGACGCGGCCGAGACCCTGGCCGCCCTGCTCAATATGATGGGCCACCGCGCGCCGGTGGCCAACGACGGCCGCCAGGCGCTGCGCATGCTGCCCAGCCTGATGCCGGACGTGGTGTTCCTGGACCTCGGCATGCCGGGCATGTCCGGCTACGAGGTGGCGACGGCGATCCGGGAAGACGCCCGCCTGGCGGGCATCCGGCTGGTGGCGTTGACGGGATGGGGCGGCGAAGCCGACCGGGCCAGGACCAAGGCGGCGGGGTTCGACCAACACCTGACCAAGCCGGCGACGGTGGAGGCGATCGAGGAAGTGCTCAGGCGGGTATGACCCCGCCTGTGCGGGGACGACGTGTCAGGGGCCAGGCCGGGTTCAAGCGGCCTGGATCCAATCAGCCGACCTGGGCCACCGGCAGCGTGTCCGCCGGCGCACGCACCGCTTCCTGGCTGTTGGCGAAGAAGCGTTCGACCTTGTTGCCCGGGACGGCGTTGCCGATCAGCTCATGCATGCGGCTGGCGGTCAGGTCCCACGAGGTGCCGGCCACCACTTCGCGCATGCGTTGCACCATGGCCTGGCGCGCGTCGTCGCTCAGCGCCAGCTGGCGCTCGCAGGCGGCGATGAAGTCGCCGTGCGACTCGGCGATCTCCACCACGTCGCCATACGGCACCTTGACGTCGGTGATCGGGGTCGACACGCATGGCAGCTCGGCCGCCATGTACTCCAGCACCTTCGTCGGGCTGATGAACTTGGTCGAATCGTTCATGGCGAACGGCAACAGGCAGACGTCCCAGCCGGCCAGGAACTGCGGCAGCTGGTCATAGGTGCGCTGGCCCATGTAATGGACGTTCGGCTGCTTCGGCAGGGTCGCCGGGTCGATCTTGACGACCGGGCCGACCAGCACGATCTGCCAGTCCGGATGGGCGTCGGCCATGCTCGAGACCAGGTCGACGTCGAAGCGCTCGTCGATCACGCCGTAGAAGCCCAGGCGCGGATGCGCGATATGGGCCTGGTCCGGGTGCGAGATGGCGCGATCCTGTGCCTGGCGGAAGTGCTTGGCGTCGACGCTGCTCGAGAAGCAGTGGGCATTGGCGTGGCGGTCGCGTTTCGACTGGTACAGGCTCGGGCCGCCGGTGAAGACGACATCGGCGATGTTCAGCAGCGCGCTTTCGCGCTGCAGCAGCTGCTTCGGCGCATTCTTGAACATGGCCAGCTCGTCCATGCAGTCATAGATCACCTTGGACGGCTTGAAGACCTGCAGCAGCGGCAGCGCCATCGGGGTGTAGAACCAGACGATCGGGGCCTCGTCCTTGGGCACCAGGTTGGCCAGCAGCGCCTGCAGGGTCGGCAGCTGGTCGTCGTGGAAGCCGAACTGCTGGATCGGCGTGTGCGGACGGCAGACGGTGATGTTCGGTGCGACGTCGGTCTTTTCCAGACGTGCCTCGCCCTCGGTGTGCATCGGCTCTTCGATGAAGAGGATGTTGTAGTGTTCGGCCAGGCGGGTCATCAGGTGCTGGGGACGCTGGAACACGAAATCCCAGCGGAGGTGGCAAAACACGATCAGGGTCGGCATGTCGATTTCCTTTCGCCTCGGCGGCGTTCTAGTAGTTGGCAAGTAAAACCGGACCGGTCCCTCTCTCTCTCACAAGGCCGTGGCGGCGCCCGGGAAGCCGGTCTGACCACGGAATCGTATCATGCAATTTTCCTAATATTTTCAGTTGTGCAGAGCAACATTGCACCAGATGTAACTAAATATTGCCGCCCTACTGCTGGGCCTCATAGGGAGAGTCCGTCTGGGAGGCAATTTTTTGTAAGGGGCCTCCTACACCAACACAGGAAAATCCACTACGAAAAAACGGCAAAAACTTTACTGTTTGCACTGAAATCGGGGGCCGAAATCGCCGGTTTACCGCCCCGACGGCCGAAATCGGGGGGGGCGGGGCGTTGCGGACGGTTCGAAAACGGGGCGTCAGGCGGGGTGATAAGGCTCGGCGCCTTCGGCGTGCCCGTCGGCGCTGAACCCGGCGGCAATCGATACGCCCTCCAGGCCGAGCGCCAGTAGTGCATCGCACAATTCGTCCACCTCGGCGGCCAGGTCGGCGGCCAGGTCGACCGGCTTCTCGACGGTGCCCCACGGCTGGCCGCCGTCGAGCGCATACAGGTTGGCGCGCAGAACCACGTGCTCGCCCATGTCCAGCGGCGCCACCGCGGCGTGCACCGCGTCCGGCGCCAGGTCCTTGGCTGCCAGCAGGCGCTTGGCCTCGGCCAGCACGCCGAGCGTCGCCAGTTCGGCCACGCCCTGCTCCTTGGCGCCGTAGAACAGGTCCTGGTACAGGAAGTTCAGCTCCAGGCGGTCCGGCTCGCGCGCGAGGGCTCGCGCCACCAGCGGGGCCACCGCCTCGGTCCAGGCGCGGTAGCGTTCCATGCGCGCCGCGAAATAGGCGTCGCTGCCCGCTTCGTCCTGCGGGACCCGGTAGAACGGATCGTCGGCGCGCTTGAGCGAGAAGCCGAGCAGGAAGCGCAGCTCGAGCGCCGTCTCGTCGGGCGCCACCGGCTCGCCGGTCCAGCCGCGCATGCTGGCCTCGATGGTCGGCGCCGGCTGCAGCTTTTTTTCGAGCAGCGAAGCGGCGGCTTCGCGCAGCATCTGGTGCAGCGTGCCGTAGGCGATGTGATCGATCTCGGCCAGGTCGTAGGCATGCTGCAGCAGCACCACTTTCGCGCCCTTGCTGTCCAGGCCGTGCTCCTGGAAGCTGGCCGAGAGACGCTCGAAGGCCTCGGGGTCCTGGAAGTTCTCGCGCCCGTCCAGGCCGCCGCGGCTGCGCACGAACAGCGGCACCAGGAACGCGTCGATCTCGACTTCCGGACCGTCTTCGCGCCGGATGCGCAGGGTGGCGGCTTCTTCTTCCACGCGCGCGCGCAGCAGGCGGCAGGCTAGCGGATCGGTGTAGCGCGCCAGTTCGATGGCCTCGTACAGCACCTCGTCGTGCTTCTTGCGGATCGCCTTGCGCACCAGGCTGGCCAGGGCCTCGGCCTGTTCGTCGCCTTGCGCCGCTTCGTCCTCGCGCTCGGCGATCTCGAGGGCCATGTCGGCCATCAGCCGCGCCTGGGCATCGGTGTCGGGTTCGCGCGTGTTGTTCGAGGTGCGGGGTGCGGGACGCTTGTTCTTCGGCATAGTGTGGACAAAATAGATGGAGGTTCGAGCCGGCATGGTAACACCGCCGCGCGGCCCGGCGTAGCGCCGCGGGCTGCAAGCGACGTGTCCCGGTGTTATGCTTCGGGCAAAAAACGAATCCAGAAAGTCCCCATGCTCGAACGACTCTTCAAACTCAGCGAAAACAAGACCAACATCCGCACCGAGATGATGGCCGGACTAACCACCTTCCTGACGATGGTCTACATCATCTTCGTGAACCCCTCGATCCTGGGGGACGCCGGCATGCCGAAGGAATCGGTGTTCGTCGCCACCTGCCTGGTGGCCGCCGGCGGCACCGCCATCATGGGCCTGTACGCCAACTACCCGATCGCGATGGCGCCCGGCATGGGGCTCAACGCCTATTTCGCCTACGCCGTGGTGCTCGGCATGGGCATCCCGTGGCAGGCGGCGCTGGGCGCCGTGTTCATCTCGGGCTGCCTGTTCATCCTGGTCACCATGGTGGGCCTGCGCGCCATGATCGTGGACGGCATCCCACGCTCGATGCGGGTCGCGATCACGGTCGGCCTCGGCATGTTCCTGGCCCTGATCGCCCTCAAGAACGCGGGCATCGTGGTGGCCAACGAAGCCACCCTGGTCAAGGCCGGCGACCTGCACCAGCCGGCCGCGATCATGGCGATCGTCGGCTTCTTCGCCATCGTGGCGCTGGACCGCCTGCGCGTGCGCGGCGCGATCCTGATCGGCATCGTGCTGGTGACGGTGCTCAGCTTCTTCTTCGGCGGGAACACCTACCAGGGCCTGTTCTCGCTGCCGCCGTCGATCGAACCGACCTTGTTCCAGCTCGACATCCCGGGCGCCCTCGCCGCCGGCATCCTGAACGTGGTGCTGGTGTTCTTCCTGGTCGAGCTGTTCGACGCCACCGGCACCCTGATGGGCGTGGCGCGCCGCGCCGGCCTGCTGGTCGAGGGCAAGATGGACCGGATGAACAAGGCGCTGCTGGCCGACAGCGGCGCGATCGTCGCCGGCAGCGTGCTGGGCACCTCGAGCACCACCGCCTACCTGGAAAGCGCGTCCGGCGTGCAGGCCGGCGGGCGCACCGGCCTCACCGCCCTGACCGTGGCCGCGCTGTTCCTGGCCTGCCTGTTCATCGCGCCGCTGGCGGCCGTGGTGCCCGCCTACGCCACCGCGCCGGCGCTGCTGTTCGTGGCCTGCCTGATGCTGTCCGACCTGGGCGACGTCGAATGGGGCGACAGCACCGAGAGCATCCCGGCCGCCGTCACCGCCCTGGGCATGCCGTTCACCTATTCGATCGCCGAGGGCATCGCCTTCGGCTTCATCAGCTATGCGGTGCTCAAGCTGCTGACCGGCCGCGCGCGCGAGGTCAAGCCGGTGGTGTGGGTGATCGCGGCGCTGTTCGCTTTCAAGATCGTCTACGTCGGCACCTGAGTCGCTCGATAAAAGTGACCGGTCGTTCGCGCCGCTACTGACTAAACAAGCGCCCATTCATGCCCGATTGCATCGCATCGCGCTGTCTTTGCGTTACAATGTCCGCCAACTCGCGGCTATCACCACGGTCGCGCACGATCCACGAACGATGGGCCGGTCGCCCTGCGCATGCCACGCGGTACGGCGCAGCCCATGCGACCGCATAGATGCTGATGAAACCATTTTCGATCCTGGCGCTGGCCCTGGCCGGCCTCCCCGGTGTGGCGCTCGCCGCTCCGGACCTTCCGCAAGTCGGCGACGTCCATGCGCCGCTCACCGTTGCGATGCCGGCGATTCCCGACGGCGGCTGGTTCACCTCCGCCGAACTCGGCGCGATCACGACCTCGGGCAATACCAACGGCACCTCGGTCACGGGCAAGATCGACGCCCGTCACGAGACCGCGCGCTGGAGCCATGAATTCATCGCCAGCGGGTACTTCAAGGAAGACGAGTACGAGGACGAGTTCGGCGAGCCCGTGAAGAGCCGCTCGGCGCAGCGCTGGGCCACCTCGGCCAAGGCCTCGCTCAAGCTGCTGGGCGACGGCCGCCGCGCCTTCGTGCTGGCCACCCACACCGACGACCGGTTCGGCGCCTATCGCAAGTATTCGACGGTCGGCATCGGTTACGGCTCGCGCTGGTACACGGCGCCCGACAAGACGCTCGACGTCGAGATCGGTCCGGGTTACTCGGTCGGCAAGCGCGACAACGAGGAAGAAGAACGCGGCATGACGGTGCGCAGCGCGGCCCAGTTCCGCTGGCAGGTCAGCCCATCGGCCTTCTTCGCCCAGACCGTCAGCGTCGAGAAAGGCACCGGCAACACCCACTCGGTGGCCGAAACGTCGCTCAGCACCAAGATCAACGGCAGCATGCAGATGAAGGCCGGCTTCAGCGTGCGCAACGACAGCGACGTCCCGGAAGACAAGAAGAACACCGATACCCAGACCTCGCTGACGATGGTCTATTCGTTCTAGGCGTTCGTCACCCGCGCCAGGTCATCGCCTGGCGCATCTCGCGGACGCCGCGCGCCTCGATCCGGATGCGCTTCTGTCAGGCGCCACTCGAGTTCCATGGCGGCGTCATCGGCGTGCAGGAGCGTGAAGCCCAGCGCCTCGTACAGCCGGCGTGCGGCCAGGTTACCGCTGCGCACACGCAGCGTGACGCGCGCGCGTTCCTCCTGCAGCGCGCGCAGGATACACCGGGCAATGCCCTTGCGCCGCGCGGCCGGCGCCACCGACAGGTCCACCACGCGCAGCGCGCCGGCCTCTTCGGCCAGCACGATGCGCGCTACCGGGCGCTCCTCTTCGGTCACCAGCCAGGTCTCGAGCGCGGCGAAGCGCCGCGCATAATCGTCGAGCTGCATGGCGCGCTGGTGGCGCGCGATGCCCTCGATGACGCCACGCGGGACCGGCAGCGCGCCGAGGTCGGGACGGGAGTCGAGGTAGAGCGCCTCGAGGAAGGCCTCGTCGTCGGCCGCGGGAGCACGCGCCGCGAGGCGTCCGAAGCTGCGCCCGCTCACCTGGCGGGCGACGGCGCCAGGTCCCTGGCCAGCGCCAGGGCGGCCAGGCTGATGAGCGCCGCGCCGCTCAGATAATAGCCGACGTATTCCAGCCCGTGGTTCGTGGCCAGCCACAGGGCGATATAGGGCGCCACCGAGGCGCCGAGGATGCCGGCGAAGTTGAAGGTGAGCGAGGCGCCGGTGTAACGCACCTCGGGCGGGAACATCTCGGCCAGCAAGGTGCCGAGCGGGCCATAGGTGAAGCCGACCAGGCACATGCCGAGGACCATGAACAGGGTCACCGCGACCCAGCCGCCGGCGCCGAACAGCGGCCCGTACAGCAGGCCGAACACGGCGATCGCGGCGCTCACCAGCATCATCGCGCTGCGCCGTCCGCGGCGGTCGGCCAGCAGCGCCGACGGCGGAATCGTGAGCGCGAAGAACACCACCGCGAACAGCTGCAGCACCAGGAATTCCTGGCGCGTGTAGCCCAGCTGCGCGGTGCCCCAGCTCAGCGCGAACACCGTCATCAGGTAGAAGATGACGAAGGTCGACAAGGCGGTCAGGGTGCCGAGCAGCAGCGCGCGGCGGTGGTCGCGCAGCACCGCCACCATCGGCACCTTGACCCGCGCCTTCTGGTCCAGCACCTTTTGAAAGTCGGGCGTTTCGGTGATCTTCAGGCGGATGTACAGGCCCACCGCCACCAGCAGGGCGCTGGCCAGGAAGGGAATCCGCCAGCCCCAGGCGAAGAAGGCTTCGTCGCTCATCAGCTCGCCCAGCAGCAGGAACACGCCGCCCGACAGGAAGAAGCCGATCGGCGCGCCCAGCTGCGGGAACATGCCGTACCAGGCGCGCTTGCCCGGCGGCGCGTTCTCGGTGGCGAGCAGCACCGCCCCGCCCCATTCGCCGCCCAGGCCCAGGCCCTGGCCGAAGCGGCACAGCGCCAGCAGCAGCGGCGCCGCCACGCCGATCTGGGCATAGGTGGGCAAGAGGCCGATCAGGATGGTCGACAGGCCCATCGTGAGCAGGGCCGCGACCAGGGTCGCCTTGCGCCCGATGCGGTCGCCGAAGTGGCCGAACACGGCAGAGCCGACCGGCCGCGCGAAGAAGGCGATGGCGAAGGTCGCCAGCGACTGCAGCACGGCCGCGCCCGGGTCGGCGGCCGGGAAGAACAGGCGCGGAAACACCAGCACCGCGGCGGTGGCATAGATGTAGAAATCGTAGAACTCGATCGTGGTGCCGATCAGGCTTGCAAACAGGACGGTGCGGGGTTTGTTGCCCGCCGCTTGGCTTTCCAGCGTGGCTTCGCTCATGCACCCGCCTGGGCCAGGGCCTGGCGCACCGCGTCGGCGTCGACCGGACGCACCACGCGCGCGACTTCCTGGCCATCCTTGAGCACCACCACCGTCGGCCACAGCTTGATGCGGAACGAGCGGCCCAGCGGGCGGCCGGGGCCGTCCTCGACCCTGATGTGGCGGGCGGCCGGATAGTCGCCCAGCGCCTGGTCGATCAGCGGCTCGGCGGCGCGGCAATAGCCGCACCAGTTGGCGCCGAAGTCGAGGGCGACCAGGCCCTGGGTGGCGTCGATGGCGCTGCGTTCGGGTTGGTTGCTAGCGTAGGGGGCAGCCATGGAGTCTCCTGGTTTATTGCTATTCGAATACCGCAAGCGTACCTCAAAACGCGCCGCCTGGCATGCCGGCGCGCCAGGCCGCGCTCTTGCCTGCCCCGATCGCCCCCTAGCGTGTGGCACCTAACGGAACCTGGCTCCCGAGGCTGTCACCCTGTGACTCATCGTCTTATCAGGAGCACATCATGTCGGATGACTTGAACAAACGCGGTCAGCAGGACCGTTCCCGCATCAATATGCACGAGGAGCACGAGGTGCGTTACTGGACCGACGCGCTGGGCGTTACACGCGAGGAACTGCAGCGCGCCGTCGACCAGGTCGGCGTGAGCGCCAGCGCGGTGCGCGAACACCTCGGCCGCTGAACCGCTTCCCGTTCGATCGCGCGGACCAGCCGCCGGCCGGTCCGCGCTCTCTATTGCCCGTTCATTTCCCTACCCTTTGCACCCAGACATGGAGCACACGATGGATATTCCGAAGCAACAGCAGCAACCGCCCGGCCATGAAGCCGAGCTGACCCCGCAAGCCGACCACGGCGAAACGAGCTACCGCGGATCAAGCCGGCTGCAGGACAAGGCCACCGTGATCACCGGCGGGGACAGCGGCATCGGTCGCGCGGTGGCGCTGGCCTTCGCGCGCGAGGGCGCCGATGTCCTGATCTCTTACCTCGACGAGCACGACGACGCGAAGGAAACGGCGCGCCTGGTCGAGGAAGCCGGCCGCCGCGCGATCCTGGTGCCGGGTGACATCGCCGACCGCGCGCATTGCCGCGCCATCATCGACAAGGCGGTGGCCGAATTCGGCCGCATCGACGTGCTGGTCAACAACGCCGCCTTCCAGATGTCGCACGACTCGCTCGACGAGATCCCCGACGACGAATGGGGCTACACCTTCAAGGTGAACATCACCGCGATGTTCCACCTTTGCAAGGCCGCGGTGAAGCACATGTCGCCCGGCTCCTCGATCATCAACACCACCTCGATCAACTCGGACAATCCCAAGCCCACCCTGCTGCCGTACGCCACCACCAAGGGCGCGATCGCGAACTTCAGCGCCGGCCTGGCCCAGCTGCTGGCGGACAAGGGCATCCGCGTCAACTCGGTGGCGCCGGGCCCGATCTGGACGCCCTTGATCCCGTCGACCATGCCGCCCGACCAGGTCGAGAACTTCGGCAGCCAGGTGCCGATGAAGCGCGCCGGCCAGCCCAAGGAGGTGGCGCCGGTGTTCGTGATGCTGGCGTCCGATGAAGCGAGCTATATCTCGGGGGCGCGCATCGCCGTGACTGGCGGCACGCCGATCCTGTAGACGGGCGCTCGATGGCCACTCTCCTGCGTACCCTGTTCCTCGCCGTCTTTCTGGTGCTGGCGTATGGCCTGCTGGAGCCCTACATCGAGCGCGCCCTGTACACCATGCGCCTGGCGGCCATGCCCAAGCCCCAGGCGCTGCCGGTGCCGGTCGAGGGCGTGCGTCCACGCGCGCTGCGCGACACCTGGGGCGGCGCGCGCAGCGAGGGCCGCAAGCACGAAGGGATCGACATCTTCGCCCGGCGCGGAACGCCGGTCGTGTCCAGCACCGAGGGCATCGTGACCCGGGTGGGCACCAACCGCCTCGGCGGCCTGGTGGTCTGGGTGCTGGGACCCGGCGGCCAGCGCCACTATTACGCCCACCTGGATGGTTATTCGGACGTCGAACCCGGCATGCGCATCGAGGCCGGCCGGGTGCTGGGCTATGTCGGCGATACGGGCAACGCCAAGGGCACGCCGCCGCACCTGCACTACGGCGTGTACGACACCGGCGGCGCCATCAACCCCTATCCGCTGCTGAAGGCCGATCCGGCCCTGATCGCCGCTCCGGCCTCGGCTACAGCTCCGGCGGAAGCGGCACCGGGACCGGCGCCGAGGTCGGCGGCGCGATAGGCGCGGCCTCGAGCGGCTCGATGACCTCGCTGGGCTCTAGCGGAAGGGGAATCTCGATCTCTTCGGGGCCGCCTTCCGGCGCCACCTCCACCGCCTCGTCGAGATAGATTTCCTCGGGCTCTTCTTCCTCCACGTAGCGGCGCGGCGCCGGCGCGCGCCAGCCGGGCAGCGTGGCCTGGGCGTCCAGGCTGCCGGCATCGAACGCGCCGCGGAAGAAGTCGCCCACCACCAGCGCCGCATTGTGGCCGCCCTGCCCCCAATAGCTGCTGCGGATAGTGACGCGGTTGTCGTTGAAGCCGACCCAGGCCCCGGCCACCAGGTTCGGGTGCATCATGATGAACCAGCCGTCCTGGTTGTTCTGGCTGGTGCCGGTCTTGGCCGCCAGGTCGCCGCGAATGCCGAAGCGGCTGCGCACCCCGTTGCCGGTGCCGCGGGTGACGACGCCGCGCAGCATGTCGATCAGCGCTTCGGCCGACTCGCGCGACATCGCGCGCTCTGGCTGGCCGACGCCGAAATCGGCGATCACATTCCCTTCGCGGTCCTCGATGGCGCGCACGAAAATCGGCGTGCGGTACTCGCCCAGGGCCGCGATGGTGGCGTAGCTGCTCACCATCTCGAGCAGGGTGACCGGGCTGGTGCCCAGAGCCAGCGAGGGCACCGCCTCCAGCCGGCTCTGGCGGATGCCCAGGCCCTGGGCCAGGCGCACGATCGGCCCGATGCCCACATCCTGGCTCACCTGGGCCGTGATCGTGTTCTTCGAGAACACCAGGCCGTCGCGCATCGGCATCGAGCGGCCGCTGTTGCCGTCCATGTCGGTGGGTTTCCATACGCTGCCGTCGTCGCCCTTGAATTCGAGCACCACGTCGCGGTAGGCCTGGTCGGGCGGGATGCCGCGCTCGAGCGCCGCGCCGTAGACGAAGGGCTTGAAGGTCGATCCCGGCTGGCGTGCGGCCTGGGCCACGTGGTCGTACTGGTCACGCTCGAAGTCGCGGCTGCCGACCCAGGCCTTGACCTCGCCGCTGGCCGGGTCGACCGCGACGAAGCCGGCTTCCAGGCGCGACTTGGCGCTCTTGAGTTCGTTCATGAAGCCGCGATCGGCCTTCAGGCGCTTGAGCGCGGCGGCCGGTTCCTCGCCCTCCTCGACCGCGTTGCGGTAGGCGCCGCTCTCGCGCACGAAAGCGTCCAGCACGCGCGCATTGGTGATCCAGTAGTAGGAGAACGGGGCGATGTTCGGGCGGATCGCGGTATAGGTGGCGGTGGCGGTCGAACGCGGCACGTTGGGGTTGGCCCATTCGACGTCGGCGATCGCCTGCAGGATGTCGGCCTGGCGCCGCACCGCGCGCTCGGCCGCCGCCTGCAGTTCCGGGTCGAGCGTGGTGCGCACCACCAGGCCGTCCAGCTGCAGGTTGTAGTCGTTCTCGTCGGCCCAGTCGAGCAGCCACTTGCGCACGTGATGGGTGAAATGGTCGTCCTTGCCGCTGCGGTCGGGCAGGCGCGCGAAGCGCAGGCGCAATGGGCGCTTGACCAGTTGCGCGTAGCGCTTGTCGTCGAAGGCGCCATGCTTGCGCATCTGGCCCAGCACCACGTTGCGGCGCGCCAGCGAGCGCTCGGGATTGGCCACCGGATTGTAGTAATGGGTGCCCTTGAGCATGCCGACCAGGGTCGCCGACTCCAGCACGTCGAGCCGGGAAGCCGGCTTGCCGAAATAGGTGCGCGCCGCCATCTCGATGCCGTAGGCGTTGTACAGGAAAGGCACGGTGTTCAGGTAGGCTTCGAGGATCTGGGTCTTGCTGTAGGTGTTCTCGATCTTGATCGCGGTGATCAGTTCCTTCATCTTGCGGTTCACGCTGCGCGCGCGGCCGATCTCTTGCGGGAACATATTGCGCGCCAGCTGCTGGGTGATGGTCGAGCCGCCCTGCGGGTCGCCCTTGAGGCTGGCCCACAGCGCGCCGGCCACGCGCTTGAAGTCGACGCCGTGGTGCTGGTAGAAGCGGTGGTCCTCGGTCGAGATCAGCGCCTCGACCACGTGCGGCGAAACCTGCGACAGCCTGACGCGTTCCTGCAGGCCTTTCTCGAAGGTGCCGAGCGGCCGCCCGCCGGCGTCCAGGATCACGGTCGGGCGCGAGCGGCTGACCTGTTCCAGGTCGTCGATGCCGGGGGTGAACGGGATCAGGATCAGGAGCCAGGCCAGGATCGCCATCAGGCCGGCGGCCAGGCTCCAGAGCGAGATCAGCGCCAGTTTGACCGGCAGCGGCCGGCCGTGCAGGCGCGCATGGGCGCCGCTCTTGAGGGCGCCGGCCCGGGTCGAGGCTCCGGCCAGCAGGCGCCGGGCGAGGCGCCGCGAGACTTGCTTGATGCGTTGTTGCACGGTGGGCGCGCTGTCCGCGGTTTCCGTGTTCTCGTTGTTCTGTTTCTGGTCCACTCGCTATTCCTGCCCTGATCAAGGTAACAATGTGGGCAAGTATAGCTGACCGCGACCGCCGCGACGGCACGGGACGCGCGCTGACGCGAGCGGCCTAGGCGGTGCTGGCAGCCGGCTCCACCCTCCCCGCGCGCAGCAGCGCCTCGACCCGCGTGGCCGGCTGCGGCCGGCTGTAGACGTGGCCCTGGACCTCGTCGCAGCCGCAGCCGCGCAGGTAGTCGAGCTGCTCGATCGTCTCCACCCCTTCGGCGATCACCTGCATGCGCAGGCCGTGCGCCAGCGAGATGATGGCGTCGACCAGGGCCGCGCCGTCCGGGTTGCCCACGATGTCCTGCACGAAGGAGCGGTCGATCTTGAGCACGTCCACCGGCAGGCGCTTGAGGTATTGCAGGCTCGAATAGCCGGTGCCGAAATCGTCGATGGACAGCTTGACGCCCATGCGCTTGAGGCATTCCATGGTGCGGATGGCGGCGTCGGCGTCGGCCATCATCATGCTTTCGGTCAGCTCGATCTCGAGCGAAGCCGGCGCCAGCCCGGTCTCGACCAGCACCTGGGCCACGGTGTCGACCAGGTCCGGCTCGGCGAACTGGCGCGCCGACAGGTTGACCGCGATGCGCAGCGGCCCCAGGCCGGCGCGCTGCCAGCGCCGGTTCTGGCGGCAGGCGGTGCGCAGCACCCAGGCGCCGATCGGCACGATCAGGCCGGTCTCTTCGGCCAGGGCGATGAAGCGGTCGGGGCGCACCGTGCCCAGCAGCGGATGGCGCCAGCGGATCAGCGCCTCGTTGCCGACCACGCAGCCGGTGGCCAGGTCGACCTGCGGCTGGAAATGCAGCTCGAACTGGTCTTCCTGCAGCGCATGGCGCAGCGCGCTCTCCAGGGCCAGGCGGTCGAAGGCCTGGGCGTTCATGTGCGGCGCGTAGAACTGCACGCCGTTGCGGCCGATGGCCTTGGCGCGGTACATCGCGATCTCGGCGTGCTTGACCAGGGTGTCGGCGTCCAGCCCGTCGACCGGGAACGCCGCCACGCCGGCGCTGCAGCTGAGCACCAGGCGCTGGCCGGCCAGGTGGATCGGTTCGCCCACCGCCTCGCGCACCTGCTGGATGCGGACCGCGGCCTGGCGCTCGTCGGCCACGCCGACCAGCACCAGCACGAAGTCGTCGCCGCCGACCCGGGCCGCGGTGTCCACCGGCCGCAGCGCGCCCTTGATGCGCGCCGCGAGCATGCGCAGCGCCTCGTCGCCGGCGCGCCGGCCGAGGGTGTCGTTGATCAGCTTGAAGTGGTCGAAGTCGAGCAGCACGGTCCATACCGGCATGCCGCCGGCGTTGGCCGTGGCGCGCTCGATGCGGTCGGACAGCAGGGACCGGTTGGCCAGGCCGGTGAGCGTGTCGTAGTGGGCATGGCGTTCGAGCTCGGCTTCGTAGCGCTTGGCGGTGGTGACGTCGTAGACGGTGACCACGAAATGTCCGGCCTGGCCGTCGGCGCGGCGCACCGGCGCCACGTAGACGTCGCTGATCAGCTCCACCCCGTCGCGGGTGTGGGCCGTGATCAGCGCGTGTTCCTCGCGCTGCTGATGCAGCGCGCGCCGCAGTTCTGCTACTTCCGGCTGGTCGGCGTCCAGGCCGGCGAGCAGCTTGAGGGGCTGGCCGGCCAGTTCGCGCGCCGTATAGCCGAAGGTGCGCTCGCAGGCCGGGTTGGCGTACTCGATCGGGTAGCCCGGCTGTTGTGCGTCGACCAGCAGGATCGGATTGGCGCTGGCCTCCATCGCGCGCTCGTACAGCCGCAGCGAGCCGGTCGCGCGCTCGAGCGCCGCGGTGCGCTGCTCGACCAGGGCCTCGATGCGGCGCGTGCGCGCCACCCGCTGCTGCACCAGGCCGGCGGCGGCGAAACTCAGGATCAGCCCCAGCACCATGGCCACCAGCTCGGCCATGTGGGCGCCCAGGGCCGGCGGCTGTTCCTCGACCACCACCTGCCACGGACTGCCGGCGATCTCGAACGCTTCCACGTGGCGCAGGTTCATGCCGTCCAGCAGGCGCTCCCACCAGCCCTCGGGCGCGGCCAGGCTGCCATGCTGGTAGGCGGTGACGACGTTGCCGAGGGCGTCGGGGCCGCGCAGCGACAGCGCGAAATTATCGTCGTCGAGCAGACGCACCGATTCCAGGGTGCCGCCCACCAGCTGGGCGACGTCGATCACGACCTCGGTGGCGCCCACCACGGCCGCGCGCCGCTCCGGCGTCGCCAAAGGCCGGGTGCCGGGCCGGTAGACCGGCAGGATGATCAGGATCCCGTGGCGGGCGCCGCCGCCCTGGAGGAGGGGGATGATGGGACTGGCGGCCGGATCGCCGGTGTCGATCGCGCGTTGGGTATCGACCCGCTGCGGCGGGTTGGACCAGGCGTCGTAGCCGAATGCCACCTCATTGCCGACGATCGGCGCCACGTAGTCGTTGACCAGGTAGCGCCAGCGCATGCCGGCCCGGGTCAGGGCGGGCCCGGCGGTCTTGACGCGTTCGCGGATCTCGAAGCCCGGCCAGAAGGCGCGCCGCTGGGCCTCGAAGGCGGCGCGCTCGGCGTCGCCCACGAAGCGCTGGAATATCATCGCCTGCATGTAGCCGTGGCGCGCCACCAGCGGCTGGGCGAAGGCGTCGAACTCTTCGCGCGTGATCTCGGTCGAGGCGCGGAAGAACAGGTTGACGGCGCGCGCGGCGTCGGTGGCCTCGGCGAAGGCGCGGGTGACGGCCGCGACCCGCACCACGGCGCGCTGGTCGAATTCGGCATGGGCACGGTCGTATTCCATCTTGCGCACCGTGCCGCACAGCAGCGACGTGAGCACCAGGCCGAGCAGGCAGGTGCCTATCGCGGCCCGGGACAGGCCGCGTTCCGGAACACCAGGGCTGGCGGATGCGTTGCGCATGAATCGATGCTAGCGCAGAACAGCGGTTTAGGGTGAACCCGGGCCCAAAAAAACGGTGCGGCCGGCCCCGTTATGCGGCCTGTTGCATTATCATCTCGCCCATGCCGCACGAACCCAATCCAGAATCCCTGCCCGCGCCCAGCGACGCTCCGCCGCAGCGCGTGCTGCGCCAGTTCCGTATCGTCTTCAATGCCGTCAAGACGCATTTTCGCCAGCTCGAGCGTGACGCCGGCCTGGGCGGCGCCCAGGTCTGGGCGTTGTCGGTGATCGAGAGCCAGCCGGGCATCGGCGCCACCAGCCTGGGGCGCGCGATGGACATCCACCAGTCGACCGCCAGCAACCTGGTGCGCGGCCTGGTCGAGCGCGGCTATGTGGCGGCGGCGCGCGAAGGCGTGGACCGGCGCAACGTCGCGCTGCGCATCTTGCCGGCAGGTCAGGAAGTGCTGCGCCGCGTCCCCGGCCCGGCGGCCGGCGTGCTGCCAAGCGCGCTGGCGACGCTGGACGAAGCGACCCTGCTGCGCCTGGAACAGGACCTGGCGACCCTCATCGCCCGCCTGGATGCGGATGAGGCGGCAGGCAAGATCCCGCTGAGCCAATCCTAGCATCTACACCTCGCCGCGGAATTTCCCCAGGGCCAGATTGACCATCGCTTCCACGCTGCCCTCGTGCTCATGCACGATGCGCAGCTGTTCGGCGTCGCCGACCGCCTTCGTCACCCGGGCCAGGTGGGCCAGCGCGGCGCTGGAGCCGAGCTGCTCGGCATGCGGCGCGATGCGCGCCAGGGTGGCCAGGATATCGTCGCGCAGGGTGACCTGCTGGTGCTCCTGCGGCAGCACGATATTGCCGTCGAGTCCGAAGCGGCAGGCCTGGAAGCGGTTGTAGTTGTAGACCAGGTAGTCGTCCTCGCGCGGCGGCGCATCCATGCCTGCCAGCAGGTAGCTGCACAGCGCTTGCAGGTAGGCCGCCAGCGCCGCCGCGTGCTCGACCGTGAGCGGGGTGTCGCAGACGCGCAGCTCGATGGTGCCGTATTCCGGCTTGGGGCGCAGGTCCCAGTAAAAGTCCTTCATGCTGCGCACGATGCCGGTGTCTTCCATGCGCCTGAAGTAATCGCGCTCGAAATCTTCCCATTTCAGCAGGAACGGCGCGCGGCCCGACAGCGGGAAGGCGAACACCGAATTCAGGCGCGAGGAGTGAAACTGGGTGTCGCTGCCCTGCAGGAAGGGCGACGAGGCCGACAGCGCGATGAAGTGCGGGATGTAGCGGTTCAGCGCGTGCAGCAGGAACAAGGCGTTGTCGCCGCTGCCGCAGCCGATGTGCACGTGCTGGCCGAACACGGTGAACTGCTTGGCCAGGTAGCCGTACAGCGCCGACACTTCGCGAAAACGCGGCTTTTCGTAGATGCGGCGCTCGGTCCATTGCTGAAACGGATGGGTGCCGCCGCCGCACACGCCCACGTTCAGGCGGTCGCCGGCGCGCAGCAGGGTGTCGCGGATCAGGCGCAGCTCGTCCACCAGCGGCGCATAGCCGGTATGGATGCTGCTGTTAATCTCGATCATGCTCTCGGTGATCTCGGGCGTGACGGCGCCCGGGAAAGGCGCGCGCGCCAGCAGGTCGAGCATGTCCGGCGAGGCCGGGGCCAGGTCGAAATCCGACAGGCCGACGAGCTGCAACTCCAGCTCGACGCCCATGGTCAGCGGTTCCGAGCGCGCAAATTCAGGCAGCGGCATCCTTGTCCTCCTTCACGACATTCTTAGATTTGGCGAAGCCCGACTCGCGCGCGCCGGTCAGCGCGATCTGGGTCAGGATCGGCGCCAGCACTTCCAGGATCATGGCCATCGCGGCCAGCGGCGCCAGCGGTGCGAGGGTGTCGAACAGGTCGACGCCCGAGCGCCGGGTCTGCTCGATCAGGATGATGGCAAACACGGTCAGCGGCATGATCGCCACCCCGGTCAGCGCGCCTTTGCGCGCCGAGATGCCCGACACCCGCGCGGTGGCGGTGCAGACCGCCACTTTCACCAGCGCGCGCACCAGCAGCAGCAACAGGCCCAGCATCAGGCCTTCGGCAGTCGGTTGCCAGGCGATGGTGGTGGCGACAAAAAAGAACAGCAGCACGGTGAGCAGGTCGCCCAGGGCGCCGAAATTGCGCTGGGCCGGGCTCAGGGTGACGCGGCGGTGGCGCGCCACCAGGCCGAAGGTCAGCGCCGCCAGCACCGGCGACAGTTTCAGCACATGGGTGATCGCCACCAGCAGGAACACGAACACCGCGAACGTCAGGGTCGAATTGCTGCGCACATGGCCGGCCACGCGCTGCCACAGCGGCAGCAGCCAGCCCAGCGCCGCGCCCAGGCCGCTGGACGCCGCCAGCACCACCAGGCCGGTCCAGCTGGCGTGGACCACGTCGCCCGAGGTCTGGAACACGCCGAAGCCCACCGTCACGTTGAACACGAACACGGCCAGCACGCAGTTCAGCGCGGTCAGGTGCATGGCGCGCTCGGTCACCTGGCCGCCGCCGCCCTGCTCGTTGACGATGCGCAGCAGGCCGGCCGGCGAGCTGGCCATGGCCAGGGCCGCCAGCAGGCAGGCCGGCAGCACGGCGAGACCGCAGATCCGCGAGACGTAATACACCGCGGCCCAGGTCAGGCCGGCCTCCAGCAGCGAGGTGAGCAGCAGCCAGGGATTGGTGCGCAGCCAGCGCAGGTTGATGCGGTAGCCGAGCTCGAACAGCATCAGGCCGAAACCGAGGTTGGCCAGCATCATGAAGTTGTCGGCCTGGGCCGGGGGCAGATAGCCGCTCGACAGGTTGCCGAACACGAAGCCGCACAAGCCATAGATGGAAATACGCGGCACGTTGGCCCAGCGGTACAGCAGTTCGCCCGTCATCCAGGCCAGCGTCAGCGCCAGCGGCCAGGCCAGCGCATGCGTGAGTGAAAGCAGCTCGCTCATCCAATCCTCCGGTGGGACGCGCCAACCGGCGGCAGGGAGCCGCGCAGGCACGATGGTCCGATTCGGCGCGGGGAGCGCCAGACGCGGCAGATGTGGGAACGCTGCGCCGCGTGTCGAAAAATGCCCCCCGACGGATGCGGGGGGCGAAAAGAAACGGGTTGAGCCGCCTCATCGCTGATCGGGCATCCGGACGCTACCGGTTGCCACCCAGCTATACTGCACGAAAAATATAATCGTGGCAACCCTATTTGTGCGAATGTACAGACAGGCGATAGGCGCCCCTACCCGCCGGTCAAGGTGGGAATCCCTTTGTTCAGTCGTTCGTGCGCACCATATGTGCGCGAAAATATTATCATGGATGAAATATTCGGAGGTGCTTTGGAGACATTGCCGGGGTGGCTAGAGGCAGGATGCTGGGGATTGCTGGCGGGCGCCGCCCTGCTCCTGGGCGCCTTCATCGGGGTGCGTTTCAAGGTGCCGCAACGGCTGGTCGCGGCCGTCATGGCCTTCGGCAGCGGCGTGCTGATCTCGGCCCTGTCGTTCGAATTGATGGACGAGGCGATCGCGACCGGCGGCTTCGCTTCCACTGCGGGCGGCTTCCTGCTCGGCGCCCTGTTCTACACCGCCGCGAACTGGTGGCTGGCGCGAAAAGGCGCGCGCCACCGCAAGCGCTCGGCGGCGCGCCTGGCGACCGCGCGGCAGGAAGGCAGCGGCGCCGCCCTCGCCGTGGGCGCCCTGCTCGACGGCATTCCGGAATCGATCGTGATCGGCTTGTCGCTGCTGGGCGGCAAAGGCGTCAGCGTGGCGGTGGTCGCGGCGGTGTTCCTGTCCAACCTGCCGGAAGGCCTGTCGAGCGCATCCGGCATGCGCCATGCGGGCCGCTCGGCGGCCCATATCTATGGGGTCTGGACCGGCATCGCGGTGGCGTCGGGGCTCGCGTCCCTGCTCGGCTACACGGTGTTCCACCGCTTTCCGCCCGAAATGCTGGCCGCTACCACCGCCGTGGCCGCCGGCGGCGTGCTGGCGATGGTGGTCGACACCATGATCCCCGAAGCGTTCGACGAGACCCATGACTTCGCCGGCCTGATCGTGGCCGCCGGCTTTCTCGCCGCGTTCGCGCTCAGCAAGCTGGGCTAGCGGCCCTCGCGACTGCCCTGCGTGGCCAGGTAGGCGACGATGTCGCTTGCCTGTTGTTCGCTCATGAAGTTCATGAAGCGCATCTTGTTGCCGGGCACCACCGCCTCCGAATCGCGAATGAACGCGGCCAGGTTGCGTTCGTCCCACACCAGCGTCGACGCCTTCAGCGCCGGCGAATAAGCATAGCCGGCCACGCCGCCCGCCTCGCGGCCCAGTACGCCATTGAGTTGCGGACCGAAGATATTGACCGCGTTCGGCCCGACCTGGTGGCAGCCGGCGCAGCGCGCGAACAGTTTGCGTCCGGCCTCGATCCGGGCCGGTGACGGCGCGCCGGCGGCAGCCACGCTTGCATCGGCTGCGGTATCGCTGCGGCCACAGCCGCCCAGGGCGAGCACCAGGCCCAGCATGGCCATGGGGGTACGCACCTACTTGACCCGCTGCTTTTCGAGCTTGCGCGCCAGCGTGCGTCGGTGCATGCCCAGGCGCCGCGCCGCCTCCGAGATATTGAAATCGGTCTCGGCCAGCACCGCGTGAATGCGCTCCCACTCCAGCGTCTTGATCGAGGTCGAGCGATTGGTGACCTCGACGTCGGTGCTGCCGGCCACGTGGCCGAAAGCGGCTTCGATGTCGTCGGCGTCGGACGGCTTGGCCAGGTATTGCACGGCGCCCAGCTTGATCGCCTCGACCGCGGTGGCGATGCTGGCAAAGCCCGTCAGCACCACGATCAGCATGTCCGGGTCGTGCTCGTGCAGCAGCTGCACGCAGGCCAGGCCCGAGGTATTGCCCTTGAGTTTCAGGTCGACCACGGCGTAGCCGGGGTTGTGGTGGGCCAGCAGGGCTTGCGCCTCGTCATGACCCGTGGCGCCCAGCACGCGGTAGCCGCGCCGCTCGAAGGAGCGGCTCAGGGTGCGGGCGAAGGCTTCGTCGTCTTCGATGATGAGCAGCAGCGGCTCAGGATTCTGCATCGTCTGTTTCCTCTAGTTCGATCGCGGCCAGGGGCAGGCGCACGGACACCTCGGCCCCGCCGCCTTCGTCGTGGCGCCGGTTGCGCGCCGTGACCGTGCCGCCGAGCTTGCGCACGACGTTCACCGCCAGGAACAGCCCCAGCCCGCCGCCGGGCTTGCCCTTGGTCGAGTGATACGGCTTGCCGAAGTGGGCCAGCATGCTGGGCGCGAAGCCCGGGCCGCGGTCGAACACGGTCAGCACCAGGGTGCGCTCGTCGATGTGGGCATCCATATAGACCCAGTCGGGCGAGGCCTCGAGTGCGTTGTCGAGCAGGTTGTCGACCGTCTGGCGCAGCGCCGAGTCGCTCGCCACCGGCAGGTCTTCGGCGATCCGGTTATTGTAGATGAAGGTGCGCACGTGACGGCTGGCCTCCCACCCTTCGGCCAGCTCGTCGAGGAAGCGGCTGACCGTGGTGCGTTCGGCCGACTCGCCGCGCGCCTCGCCGGCCGACAGCAGGATGCCGCTGACGATGGCCTTGCAGCGCTTGAGCTGGGTCTGCATCTCGGTCAGCTCTTCGAGCAGTTCGGGGTCGTCGCGGAAGGCCGGCATGCGCTTCCAGTCGCCCAGGATCACCGAGACCGTCGACAGCGGCGTGCCCAGCTCGTGGGCGGCGCCGCTGGCGAGCAGGCCCATGCGCACGATATGCTCTTCCTCGGCCGCGCGCTGGCGCAGCGCGGCCAGCTGGGTGGCCTTGTCGCGCACATTGTCCGAGATGCGCGAGATGAACATCACCAGCAGCGCGGCGTTGAGCGCGAAGCACACCAGCAGGCCCTGCACGTACAGGCTGCCGATGCCGCGCGCATGGTCGAACGGCAGCGCGAGCGGCTGGGCATAGATGGCCAGGCCGGCCATGCAGGCGATCGTGACCAGCACGATGCTCCAGGTCCACAGCACGTCGAGCAGCACGGCCGAGACGATCACCTGCAGCAGGTAGAGGAAGGCGAACGGATTGGTGGTGCCGCCCGACAGGTACAGCAGCACGGTGAGGCTGGAGACGTCGACCAGGATCGCCAGGAACATCTCGCCGTTCGACACCGGGCGCCGCTCGTGCCAGCGCAGGTGGCTGGCGACGTTGAAGGCGATCAGGCAGGCCAGCACCTGCAGCATGTGCACCAGCGGCAGCTCGATGCGGAAGATCAGGATCGCCGAGGCGATGGTGGTGATCTGGCCGATGACGGCGATCCAGCGCAGCTCGATCAGCTGCAGCATGTTCTTGTGGCCGGCCGCGAACTCGACGTTGGCGGCGGCGGCGGACGGCGACGAGCGCGCCGCCCTGGCGAAGAAATCCAGCGGAGATTGCATCAAAACCCGTTATATCTGAGCTGCGGTCGGTGCTGCGGTCCGTGCGGCGGTTCGGCGTGCGCCGGCCGCTTCAATCGTCGGTGGCGCCGCGCCTGGCCTCGTAGCGGGCGACCCACCACGTGGCGGCGGCCACCATCAGGGCCAGAGCATACCAAGTGAGCGCGTAGACGAGGTGATTATTTGGGAAAGAAATCACGGTCAGGCCGCCGACCGCCGTTTCCGGGGCGTCCTTCGGGTCCTGGCCCTTGCCGGCGTCGACGAAGAACGGCGCGACCTGCGCGGGATCGAGGCCGCGCGCGGCGGCGATGGCGCCGACTTCGCGCGCATACCAGCGGTTGTTGACGGGGTCGTTGTCGCGCAGGAAACCGCTTTTCGGTTCGGCGATGCGCAGCAGGCCGGTGACCGCGACCGGCGTGCCAGCGGCGGCCGCGCACGGGTCGCCAGCGGCCTTGTTGGGCGGGTACTGCTGCGCGATATTGCCGCTCGACGGAATGAAACCGCGGTTGATGAGAACGATGTGGCCCTCTTCCGTGCATAACGGCGTGAGCAGCCAGAAACCGGCGCCGAGCTCGGACAGCGCTTGCACCGGTGTGGTCAATTCGTAGAGATAGCGGCCCGACAGGCGTATGCGCCGGTATTCATCGGACTCGCGTGAGACTTGCGGCCATTGCGACGCCAGGGGCGGCGCAACGGGGTCCGCATGAACGCGTGCGTCGACGCGTTCGATCAGGTCCAGTTTCCATTGCAGGCGAAACACCTGCCAGGTCCCCAGGCCGGCAAACAGCACGAACAGCAGCAGGGCCGCCACCGCCAGGGCGCGCCGCGCGAAGGCGGAGCGCTGAGGATGCGCCGGCGCCGCCGGCTGTTCGTGCACTGCTGCCATTAGGTCATGTCGTGGGTGCTGTTCGGACCCATGCCAGGCATCATATTCGAATTCATATGATGCATGACCCAGATCGAACCGGCCAGCACGATGACCAGGATGACGATGGTCAGGATGGCGGCCATCATGTTCCAGCCGCCTTCCGACTTCGAGTTGAGGTGCAGGAAGTACATCATCTGCACGATCAGCTGCACGCCGGCGAAGGCCAGGATGACCCACTTGGTGGTCTCTGGCGCCAGCACGTTGCCCATCACAAGCCAGAACGGAATGATCGTCAGGATCGCCGACAGGGCGAAGCCGATCATGTAGTCCTTGGCGCTGTAGTGCGTCACGTAGACGTCGTGGCCATGATGGCCGTGGTCGTGGTGGTCGCTCATGGCAGGACTCCCATCAGGTAGACAAAGGTGAAGACGAAGATCCAGATCAGGTCCAGGAAGTGCCAGAACAGCGACAGGCACGACAGGCGACGGAAGTTCTCCGGGGTCAGGCCGTGTTTGCCCAACTGGAAGAACAGGGTCACCAGCCAGATGAAGCCGAAGGTCACGTGCAGGCCGTGGGTGCCGACCAGCGCGAAGAACGCGGTCAGGAAGCCCGAACGCTGCGGACCGGCGCCCATGTGGATCAGGTGCTGGAACTCATAGATTTCCACGCACAGGAAGGCCAGGCCCAGGATGCCGGTCACGACCAGCCACATGCGGGTCTTGGCCAGGTTCTTCGCTTGCGCGGCGATCATGGCGAAGCCGAAGGTCAGCGACGACACCAGCAGGAACGCGGTGTTCAGCGCGATCAGCGGCAGCTCGAACAGCTCGGCGCCGGTCGGACCGCCGGCGTACGAGCGGCCTTGCACCGCGTAGGTCGCGAACAGGGACGCGAAGATGAGGCAGTCGCTCATCAGGTAGAGCCAGAAGCCCAGCAGCGTGCCCTGCTCCGGGTGGTGGTCGCGGACGAAGTAACGTCCGCTCACGTCGTCGGCGACGCTGCCGCCGGTTACAGTTGCTTTAAGTTCAGACATGGCTTTCCAGCATACGGGTGCGCTCTGCTTCAGTACGGGCCACTTCTTCGGCCGGAATGTAGTAGTCGCGCTTGTAGTTGAAGGTATGGATGATGATCGCGGCCATCATGACGACGAAGGAAGCCACGGTCAGCGCCCACATGTGCCAGATGATGCCGAAGCCGACCACGCACGAGATCGCGGAGATCACGAAACCGGCGCCGGTGTTCTTCGGCATGTGGATCGCCACGAAGTCCTTCAGAGGACGACGATAGCCGTTCTTCTTCATGTCGGCGAAGGTGTCGTTGTCATGCACCACCGGGGTGAACGCGAAGTTGTAGTCCGGCGGGGGCGACGAGGTCGACCATTCCAGCGTACGGCCTTCCCACGGATCACCGGTGAAGTCACGCAGGCGAGCGGTGTTGCGGTCACGGAAGCTGACATAGACCTGCATCAGCAGCGCGGCGATACCACCAGCGATCATCAGGGTGCCCACGAACGAGATCTGGAACAGCCACTGCACCGAAGGATCGTCGAAATGGCTGACGCGACGGGTGTAGCCCATGAAGCCCAGGATGTACGGCGGGGTGAACGCGACCCAGAAGCCGATCGACCACAGCCAGAACGAGACCAGGCCCCAGAAACGGTCCAGCTTGTAGCCGAAGGCTTTCGGGAACCAGTAGTTGATACCGGCGAAGATACCGAACACGACACCGCCGATGATGACGTTGTGGAAGTGCGCGATCAGGAACAGCGAGTTGTGCAGCACGAAGTCGGCCGCCGGGATGGCCAGCATGACGCCGGTCATACCGCCGATCACGAAGGTCAGCATGAACGACACGGTCCACATCATCGGCAGTTCGAAGCGGATACGGCCGCGGTACATGGTGAACAGCCAGTTGAAGATCTTGGCGCCGGTCGGGATCGAGATGATCATCGTCGTGATGCCGAAGAACGCGTTGACGCTGGCGCCCGAACCCATGGTGAAGAAGTGGTGCAGCCACACCAGGTACGACAGGACCATGATGACGCAGGTCGCGTACACCATCGAGGTGTAGCCGAACAGGCGCTTGCCGCAGAAGGTCGAGACGACTTCGGAGAAGATACCGAAGGCCGGCAGGATCAGGATGTAGACTTCCGGGTGGCCCCAGATCCAGATCAGGTTGACGTACATCATCGGGTTGCCGCCACGGTCGCTCGTGAAGAACGCGGTGTCGAGCAGGCGGTCCATGCCCAGCATGGCCAGCACGGCGGTCAGGATCGGGAAGGTGACCACGATCAGGATGTTGGTGCACAGCGAGGTCCAGGTGAAGACAGGCATCTTCATCAGGTCCATGCCCGGCGCGCGCATCTTGATGATGGTGACGATCAGGTTGACGCCCGACAGGGTCGTGCCGACACCCGCGATCTGCAGCGCCCAGATGTAGTAGTCGACGCCGACACCCGGACTTGCCAGGATGCCCGACAGCGGCGGATACGCCAGCCAGCCGGTGCGTGCGAACTCACCCACGAACAGCGATGCCATGATCAGCACGGCGCCCATGGTGGTCATCCAGAACGAGAAGTTGTTCAGGAACGGGAAGGCCACGTCGCGCGCGCCGATCTGCAGCGGCACCACGTAGTTCATCAGGCCCGTCACGAACGGCATCGCCACGAAGAAGATCATGATCACGCCGTGGGCGGTGAAGATCTGGTCGTAGTGGTGCGGCGGCAGGAAGCCGGCGTTGTCGCCGAAGGCGATCGCCTGCTGGGCGCGCATCATCAGGGCGTCGGCGAAGCCGCGCAGCAGCATGATCAGGCCCAGGATCATGTACATGATCCCGATTTTCTTGTGGTCGATACTGGTGATCCAGTCCTTCCACAGGGTGCCCCACAGGCGGAAGTACGACAGGATGGCCACGAGGGCCAGGCCGCCGACGATCACGCCTGCGAAGGTAGCGATCAGAATCGGCTCATGGAGCGGGATCGCGTCCCAGCCCAGCCGACCGAAGATGAACTTCGTCAAGTCGAATGATTCTTGCATGATTACTTCATCAAGGTATTAATAGGAGCGACGCACATTTCCAGCGCTTCCGCCAACTGCGACTTGCCACCCTGCGATTGCTGGCGGATCGCGGCAGCCATCTGGTTGCGCTTCTCGTCTTCGTGCATCTGCTGGTTCATGCACATGCTGCCTTCCGCCACGCAGCGGTTGACGACACGGTTGAACAGCGCCGGCTCGACCTGGCCATAGTGGCGCACAGGCTCCTTGGCGGTCGGCTTTTCCAGCACCAGGTAGTCGGCGCGATCGAGGACGGCCGGATTGGCCTTCATTTCCTGCACCCAGGTGTTGAACTCTTCGTTGGTGACGCCTTTATAGGCGAACTTCATGTGCGAGAAACCGTCGCCGCTGAAGTTGGCCGACAGGCCGCGGTAGTCACCGGTCTTGTTCAGGACCGCGTTCAGTTCCGTCTCCATGCCCGGCATCGCATAGATCATGCCGGCCAGGGTCGGGATATAGAAGGTGTTCATCACGGTCGAGGCGGTGATCTTGAAGCGCACCGGGGTGTCGATCGGGGTCACCAGCTGGTTGACCGAGGCGATGCCCTGCTCCGGATAGATGAACAGCCATTTCCAGTCCAGCGCCACGACCTGCACTTCGAGCGGCTTGGTCGATGCCGGGATCGGACGGTGTTCGTCCAGGCGTTCGAGCGGACGGTAAGGATCGAGCTTGTGGGTGCTGACCCAGGTGATCAGGCCAAGGACGATGATGATCAGGAGCGGAGCGCCCCAGATGATGAGCTCGAGCTTGGTCGAGTGGTCCCAATCGGGTTCGTACTTCGCGTTGGCGTTCTTGCGATAGCGCCAGGCGAACAGGACAGTCAGGATCATCACAGGGACGATGATCAACAACATCAGCACAACCGATATGGTGATCAGATCGGCCTGCTGCTTCGCAATATCGCCGGTGGGATTCATGACGACCGTGTTGCAGCCGGCCAGCGCTGCAAGCGGAAGTAATGGGAGTCCGCGGCGGACAATTTTAGGAATCATGCTAGGTATCTAACGTTACATGGAAGGAGAACATGCTACTGTAATGCCAACGGTCGCCGAAGAACATTGGACACATTGTCCCACCTTTGCCGAAATGTAATTTCAACAACAGTGGCGACCGTCGACTTCTCTGGAGAACACAATATGCAAAGCACGACGACGTACGGCGGCGCAGGGGCCGCTCCAATCACACACCCGCACAGCGGGGCTCGCAACATCAATGCCCGGGATGCCCACGTCAGTCCCGGCGACATCGCCGTCGGCGTGGTCATCGGCCGTGCGGCGGAATACTTCGAGTTCTTCACGTACGCAATCGCGTCGGCGCTCGTCTTCCCTGCCATTTTCTTCCCATGGGCCGACCGGCTCGACGCCACGCTGTATTCCTTCGCCATCTTCGCCCTCGCCTTCATCGCACGCCCGATCGGCACGGTCGTGTTCATGGCGATCCAGAAGCGCTGGAGCCGCGACATGAAACTCGGCATCTCGCTGCTCATGATGGGTACCAGCACCGTCGTCATCGCCATGCTCCCGAGCTATAGTGAAATCGGCGCCACCGCGATCATCCTGCTGGCGGGCCTGCGTATCGCCCAGGGTTTCGCCCAGGGCGGTTCGTGGGATGGGCTGCCGTCGCTGCTGGCGCTTAGCGCACCCGAGAACAAGCGCGGATGGTACGCGATGCTCGGACAATTGAGCGCACCGCTTGGCTTCGTGATCGCGGCCGGCATCTTCGCCTTCCTGATCACCTATACGGCCGAAGAAGACTTCCTGACCTGGGGCTGGCGCTTCCCGTTCTTCGTGGCCTTCGCCATCAACGTGGTCGGCACCTTCGCCCGCCTGCGCCTGGCCAGCACGCCCGAGTACTCGCGCCTGCTCGACTCGCACCACCTCGATCCGGCCCCGGTCGGCGAACTGGTGAGCAAGCAAGGCAGCAATATCGCCATCGGCGCCATGGCTGCCCTGGCCAGCTACGCCCTGTTCCACCTGGTGACCGTGTTCCCGCTGTCGTGGATCCAGCTCTACGATACCCGTCCGATGGACGAGTTCCTGCACATCCAGATGTGGGGCGCCGGCCTCGCTGCGGTCGCCATGCTGATCTCGGGCATCGTCGCCGACAAGCTCGGTCGCCGCACCACCCTCGGCACCGCGGCGGCGCTGATCGCCCTGTATTCGGCCTCGATCCCGTTCCTGATCAATAGCGGCACCGGCGGCCAGAACGCCTTCATCCTGATCGGCTTCACCCTGCTGGGCTTCTCCTACGGCCAGGCGGCGGGCGCGACCACCTCGAACTTCCAGAAGGGTTTCCGCTACACCGGCGCGGCCCTGACGTCCGACCTGGCATGGCTGGTCGGCGCGGCCTTCGCACCGCTGGTCGCCCTCGGCCTGTCGGCCCACTTCGGCCTGGGCTACGTCAGCCTGTACCTGCTGTCGGGCGCGGTCGTCTCGCTGGCGGCGCTGAGCCTGAACCGCAAGCTGGAGATTCGCGACTGATGCCTGTCGCTTGACGTGATATGACGGCGGCCCTGCGGGGCCGTCGTTTTTTTATGGGGGGCGCATCGCGGGGCGACTCAGTCGCGCGCCGTACGCCATTCCTGGGGATTGGCCGGCTGCTCGTGTTCATGGCCGCAATTCGTGATCCGCTGCTTGCCGTGTTTTTCGATCATGTCGATGCTGGTGGCCGGCGAGCGCTCCGTGATGCAATAGATGCCGAGCGGCGTCAGGACGCGAAAACGGCGCGCCCCATCGCCGCCATCGTTGACCAGTTCGACGATCTTGGGCGCCTCGTACCACTTGTTCGGCGCCAGCGAGGCCGCTTCCCTGAACTTGTTCGCCATCCGGATCTGCGGGCTGTCCGGCGGCGCGACGATGGTCGGCTTGCTGTCCTTGCGCACGGCGCGGTCCATGGCGCCGGCGTCGCGCATGGCTTGCTCGATCATCTGGCGCGCAGTGCCGGCAGCCGGCTCTGTAGTCGGCGCCGGCGCAGCCACGGCCTCGGCCGGAACGGGGGCCGCAATCGCTTCTCGTGCCGGCGCAGGCGGCGCGGAAGATGCCATGGGTCGTGGCGCGGCATGCGCGCGCGGCCGGTCAGGGATGATTTCGGCCACCACCGCCTCCGGCAGGCGCGGCGCCACCCGTACCCACTGGACGAACTCCGGCTCGCCCTGCACGGGCAGCCGCATCTTGCGCGCCTGCTGCCAGCCGGCCACCAGCGCCGCATGGAGCAACAGCGTGAGGGCAAGACCCTCCAGGCGGCTGTTCGCATCGTGGCGCGGTGGTCGGGCTCGGGGCATATGGCCCGAGTATAGCCGGCGCCGGACCGTGCATTACTCACGCATTGTTGCGCCTGACCTCTTCGGTGTAGATGCCTGGAACGCGCGACAGCCCGGCCTTCACCGCCTGGGTGAGTTCGTCGATCATGACTTCGTCGGCGCCCTCCTCCAGCGCCGCGTAGCCGCGCTCCACCACGGTGGCCGGGGCCAGCTTGGGCAATGCAATGTCGCGCGTCAGGTCGGTGTCGATGAAGCCCACGTGCAGGGCCAGCACCTGCGTGCCCTGCCCGCGCAACTCGTTGCGCAGCGCATTGGTCAGCCCCCAGGCCGCCGACTTCGAAACCCCGTAGGCCGCCAGCATCGGCGAACTGATCCAGCTCGCCACCGACAGCACGTTCAGGAGGGCGCCCCCGCCATTGCGGCCCAGCACGGGCGCGAAAGCCCGGCTCATGCCCAGGATGCCAAAGACATTCGTCTCCAGCATCGCCCGCAGCGCGTCCTCGACGCCATCGGCCAGCACCTGCTGGAAATGGGCGATGCCGGCGTTGTTGATGACCAGGCCGACGTCGCCCAGCTCGCGCGCCGCCGCCGCCACGCTACCTGGATCGGTGACGTCGAGCCGGGCCGGGGTCACGCCGGCCAGGGTGACACTGGCGGGATCGCGCGCCCCCGCATAGACCTTCCTGGCGCCGCGCGCCAGCGCCTGGCGCGCGAATTCGAGGCCCAGGCCACGGTTGGCGCCGGTGACGAGGACGGTGGCATTGTCGAGTTGCATGGCTATCCCTTTCTGGTTGGTCGCGCCATCGAATATGACGATCATCATATTCTAGTCCAGAAAAATGGGCTGCGTACTGACAGGGCTGGATTTGGCGACGCTAGCGCCGGTACTGGGCCAGCAAGGCTTGTCGACTGGCCGCCAGCATCGCACCGCCCTGCGGGTCGGGGCCGAAGGTGCGCGCGATCTGCAGGGCGCCGACCATCGCGCCGGCCAACGCCAGGGCCTGGCCAGCGGCGTCGGTGCGCCCTTCTTCTTCCAGCGCCGCCTGGACCTGCCGCACCAGCCGCTCGATGCGGCTGCGCGCGACCTCGCGCAGCGGCGCTTCCTGGCGCGCCATTTCCGAGCCGAGCGCGCCGACCACGCAGCCCAGGCCCGACTCACGGGCAGCCAGGTGTTCTTCGGACAGGTAGGCCGTGACCAGCGCGGCCAGCGGGCTGGCGCCGTCCGCGCGCAAGGCAGCTGTGCGGCGATCGAGATTGTCCGTGGACGCCGCATCGGCATGCTCGAGCGCCTCGACCAGCAGCGCCTCGCGCGAGTCGAAGTGGGCATAAAAGCCGCCGTGGGTCAGGCCGGCGCCCTTCATGACCTCGGCCACGCCGACGCCCGCGAAACCGTTGCGCCGCAGCGCGCGCGCCGCGACCTCGAGGATGCGCTGATGGGTTTGTTCCCGTTTGGATGGGATGGTCATGCCGTGCTTGCAGGGATGGGATGATCTTTATCCTACGACCATCCCACTACAGCGGTCAACGGTCGCCGGATCTCACGACAGCGCCGTGTCGAGCACCGTCATCAGGATGAAGCCGAAGATCAGCGCAATGCTGGCCTGGGTGCCGTTGCCCGACTGGCGCGATTCGGGGATCACGTCGTTGACGATCACCAGCAGCATGGCGCCGGCGGCGGCGGCCAGCGCATACGGCAGCAGGCCGGCCGAGATGCCGATCAGGGCCACGCCGAAGACTGCGGCGATCGGCTCGACCAGGCCCGAGGCCACGCCCATGGCGACCGCGGTCAGGCGGCTGTAGCCGACGGCGTGTAGCGCGAGCGCCACCACCAGGCCTTCGGGCACGTCCTGGATCGACACGCCGGTGGCCAGCGAGGTGGCTTTCTCGACGTCGATGCCGGCGAAGGCCACGCCGATCGCCAGGCCTTCGGGCAGGTTGTGCAGGGCCACGGCCCACACGAACAGCCAGGCGCGCCGCAGCGACACCTTGTCTGGCTCGTTGGACAGGATGCCCTCGGTGCGCACCGCGCGCCCGAGCAGCAGGATGGCGCCGGCGCCGAACATGATGCCGGCGCCGACCATGAGGCTCGATTCCCAGTTACCGGCGCCGGCCGTCTTGGCGGCGCTCAGGGCGGGGATCACGAGGGAAAACGCGGTGGCGCCGAGCATGACGCCGGCGCCGAAGCCGAGGAAGCAATCGTAGGTGCGCTTGGTGAAATTCTGTGCGAACAGGACCGGCAGGGTGCCCAGCGCGGTCGCCGCCGCCGCCGTGCTGCCGCCCGCCAGCGCCGCCAGCATCTTGGGATTGGCATTCATGATCTGCTCGATCATGCTGCCGAGCAGGACGAGGAAGCCGATGGCGCAGATGCCGAAACCGATGGCGCGGCGTGGGGTCAGCCAGCGCGGAAGGCCACGAGGGTGGTTGCTCTTGTCGGTTTGGATATCCACGCATATTCCTGTCAAAGACCGCGCCAGGCCGCCCCGCTCCCCGCGTGGGCGGCCGCCGGCGCGGCCGTACTACGAGGCGGGTATTACTTCAGCGGCTTGCCGCTGCCCATCGGGTTGCCGACACCGGTATCGTCGAGCGGACCGCCCTTGGAACCGACATTGGCGTCGCCCATGGCATTACCGCCCGATCCACCCATCGTACCACCAGTTGCCGATTGCATCATGCCCAATTCGGAGCCGGTACGCGGCGTGGCCGAGGGGTCGGACATGGTGCGCATCGCCATCTGCTTGAGCACGTCGATGTCGCCGGTCGGCAGGGCCACTTCGGCCTCGCCCGAGCCGCCGTCGACGGCCATCTGCTTCTCGCGGTCGCTGATGAAGTCCCAGTCGGCGCCCTGGTTCCAGGCGCCGCGCACCTCGCCCGGGCCCTGCGACATATTGTAGTAAACGCTGGCGAACGCCGGCACCACAGGCATTTTGCCCGGTGGGAAGTTCGGCTCCATCGCGTACAGCGCCTTCTCGAACGACTTCATGTGCGCCACTTCGCGCGTCATCAGGAAGCCCAGCGCTTCTTTCACGCCCGGGTCGTCGGTCAGCGCGATCAGGCGCTCATAGACGATCTTGGCGCGCGCCTCGGCGGCGATGTTCGAGCGCAGGTCGGCGGTCGGCTCGGTGATCGAGTCGATGTAGGCGGCGGTCCATGGCACGCCGGCCGAGTTGGTCAGCGGAGCGCCGGCGCCATACAGCACCTGCGTGATGTGGCTGTCGTTGCCCGGGCCGGTAATGGCGCGGTACATTTCGGCCTCGGTGTCGATGGCTTCGGCCAGGCGGCCCTTGGCGCCCTTGTTCAGCATGGCGACGATGTGGCCGATCACCTCCAGGTGGCTCAGCTCCTCGGTCGCGATGTCGAACAGCATGTCCTTGCGGCCTGGATCGTCTTCGGCGACAGCCTGGGTAAAGTAGCGCATGGCCGCGGCCAGCTCGCCCTGCGGTCCGCCGAACTGCTCGAGCATGAGGTTCGCCAGGGCCGGGTTCGGCTCGCTGACACGGACTGTATATTGCAAGCGCTTGTTGTGTGCAAACATGACAGGTATCTCCGATTGAAGTGGAAGGTTCGTATCAACCTCGGCAGCCACGCGACCTGCGTGCACTGCCAATGGATAGGCTACCGCCGGGATCGGTAGCGCAATGACCCCATGTTCTCAGGTCGACAGTGGATTGACCGTCAGGAGCACTCCCGTGTCCTTGTAGGACAAATGTGACAATCTGTTATTCCAAATAAACAATCTCCCAATCAAGTCCATCTGCCGTCTCATGCGTGCGCCCGGGTGGGCCGGTCACTGACACGCCTCCGGCACGCGCTCCTACAGTCATCGGTGGCGGGGCCGGTCTACCATATTGTTCAAACAATCACGAACGGGGGTATTACCATGAATCTCAAGCAACTGAGCCCAAGCATTACGGACATGATCCGCTTCGACCACTCGCACGTGATGGTCACCTTCCACCAGTACTCGAAGGACAAGAGCCCGACCGTCAAGAAAGCGCTGGCCGACACCATCTGCGACGGCCTGGAAATCCACGCCACGCTCGAGGAAGAGATCTTCTATCCGGTGATGCGCCGGCGCGACGGCAGCGAGCCCTTCATCCACGAGGCCGAGCCCGAGCACGACGAAATGCGCCGCCTGATCGCCGAGCTGCGCGCCACCTCGGGCTCCGATCCGCGCCACGACGACCTGGTGATGGAATTGATGCGCGACGTGATGCACCACGTGGCGGAGGAAGAAACCAAGCTGCTGCCGGACGCCGAGGCGATCCTGGGCAAGCAGCGCCTGGCCGAGATGGGCGCCGAGATGACGCGCCGCCGCATGCAGCTGGTAGGACCGAAGGCCGGCAAGCTGGCCAAGGAACACCTCGTCGGCTTCTCGGGCAGCACCGCGGCGATGGTGGTCGGCGTGGCCGGCGCCCTGCTGGCGGCGTTCGCGCTCAAGCCGAAGAAGAATACCTGGAAGACGCAGCCGGCGAATACCTGATCGGCTGTTGCGCTGACTGATAACGCCGCCGCTCGCAAGACCGGCGGCGTGTTTACATTCAGATCTGATCCGGGAAGAACACCGGCATCGGGTCGAGCGTCGACTTGACCCCGAGATGGGCGCCCTGCTCCCTGAGCCAAAGGTCGGCGGTCTCGACGCCCCGGTCGTGCAGCATTTGAAGGAAGGGCATCTCGGCATTCATCTTGGCCGAGATGCCGTGATCCTGCAGGTATTCGTTGCCGCTGATGAGGTGCAGGTGTTTGCTGTTGGGCGCCGCGCCGGCCCCGCGGACCTCGTCGGGCAAGCCGTTCAGGTAGCGCAGCGCGCTGACCTCGCGCACGAAGCTGATGTTGAACGCGATCTCGTTCGAGCGGTTGGCGATGTCGGCGATATTGGTCGGCATGTCGCTGCGCGCGATCGGATTGTTCTGGATGATGATCAGGTCGCTGGCGGTCGAGTGCCGCATCAGCGGGTCCAGCGGCGGATTGGCGACGTAACTGCCGTCCCAGTACATCTCGCCTTCCACCTCGACCGCCGCGAACACGGTCGGCAGGCAGGCCGAGGCCACCAGGCGCTGCACGTCCATTTCCTGACGCCGGAACAGCTTGCCGGTGCCGGTGCGCACATTGGTGGCGGCGATGAACAGCTGCAGTTCTTCGCAGTCGCGCACCCGGTCGAAGTCGATCATGCTGGCGAGGAAGTTGCGCAGAGGATTGAGTGTGAGCGGACCTTCACGCACCGGCCCCATCAGCGCCCCCATCATCTCCAGCAGGTGGTAGGCCGGCGAGAATTCCATCGTAAACGTGGGCGCCATGCGGTCGAGCGGGGTGCGTTGCAGCGGACTCAGGACCGCCGCGCTGCCGAGGGTGCGCCAGAACCGGTCGAGGGCGCGACGCGCGCCCTCGCGGCCGCCACCGCGCGCGTAGCCGTCGGCCAGCACCACCGCGTTGATGGCGCCGGCGCTCGATCCGCTCAGGGCGTCGATGACCAGGTCGTCCTCTTGCAGCAGCCGGTCGAGCACACCCCAACCAAAGGCGCCGTAGGTGCCCCCGCCCTGGATGGCGAGGCTGATCGTCTTGTAAGTCGTCAAGATCTGCTCCATCGTGATTGATGGAGCGAGCTTAACGCGACGCCCGATGTTGCGGCGCAGCGTAGCCTCAGGACATCCAGGCCATCACGAGCGGCACCAGCCACGGGGCCAGCAGCGCGGTCAGCGCGCCGTTCAGGCCCATCGCCAGGCCGGCGAAGGCGCCCATCTCCGGGCTGACCTGGAAGGCGCGCGCCGTGCCGATGCCGTGCGAGGCCAGGCCCAGCGCGAAGCCGCAGGCGGCGTCCGAGCGCACGCCCAGCAGCATGAAGACGTAGCGCCCGAACACCGCGCCGAAGATGCCGGTCGCGATCACCAGCGCGGCCGTCAGCGCCGGGATGCCGCCCAGGCGCTCGGACACCGCCATCGCGATCGGCGAGGTGGCCGATTTCGGTCCCAGCGTATATGCCAGCTCCGGCGTCGCGCCCAGCAGCAGCGCCACCACCACGGCCGACACGATGGCCGTCACGCTGCCGGCCAGCAGCGCGGCGCCCAGCGGCAAGGCGGCGCGGCGCAGGCGCGGCAGCTGGCGCACCAGCGGCACCGCCAGCGCCACGGTGGCCGGGCCGAGTAAAAAGTGGACGAACTGGGCGCCGGCAAAATAGCGCTCGTAGGACATCCCGGTGAGCCACAGCAGCGCCACGATCAGGGCGACCGCGATCGCCACCGGATTGGCCAGCGGCGAGGCCTTGCACAAGGCGAAGATGCGCTGCGCCGCCAGGTAGGCGCACAGGGTCATGGTCAGGCCCAGGAGCGGCGAGGCGGAAAGATAGACCCAGAAATGGCTGAACTCGGCGAAATCAGGCATCGCCATCCCTGGTTGGATTGTCCATCCCGCGCAGGATCAGGCCGGTCACGGCCAGGGCCAGCACGGTGCTGACCACGAGCGAGGCCAGGATCGCGATCCAGTGGCCGCTGCCGCTGCTGGCGGCGACCAGGATGCCGACGCCGGCCGGCACGAACAGCAGCGACAGGTGCGACAGCAGCGTGTTGGCGGCCCCCTCGACCAGCGCCTGCAACTTCGGCATGACCAGCAACGCCGCCATCAACAGCAGCATGCCGGCGACCGGCCCCGGCAAGGGAAGATGGAAGACGAATACGATGCCTTCGCCCAGGCACTGGAACAACAACAGGACCGCGAACGCAGCCAGCATACCTCTACTCCTGACGCAGGACGGCGGCCGCGTAGCGCACCCGGCCGCCGAAAAGTGTACAGGATAGCAAATCCCGCGGCCGTGCGTGCGTACGCCGGCCGCGCAAAGCGTCAGGCTTCGGCCGTCGCCTGCGCCCCGGCGATCGCGCCGCGCTTGACCTGGTCGCGCTCGATCGACTCGAACAAGGCCTTGAAGTTGCCTTCGCCGAAGCCGTCGTCGCCCTTGCGCTGGATGAACTCGAAGAACACCGGCCCCAGTTGCGGCACGCCGAAGATCTGCACCAGCAGGCGCGCATGGCCGTCCTTCACGGCGCCGTCCAGCAGCAGGCCGCGCACCTTCAGCGCCTCGGCATCCTGGCCATGGCCCGGAATGCGTTCGTCGAGCATCTCGTAATAGGTGTCCGGCGGCGGCGCCATCAAGGGCACCCCGGCCGCGCGCAGCTTGTCGACGGTGGCGATCAGGTCGTCGGTCAGCAGCGCGATGTGCTGGATGCCCTCGCCGTTGAACTGCATCAGGAATTCCTCGATCTGGCCGCCGCCGGCCTTGCCTTCTTCGTTCAGCGGAATGCGGATCTTGCCGTCCGGCGCCGTCATCGCCTTCGAGGTCAGGCCGGTATATTCGCCCTTGATGTCGAAGTAGCGGATCTCGCGGAAGTTGAACAGCTTCTCGTAGAATCCGGCCCAGTAGCTCATGCGGCCGCGGTAGACGTTGTGGGTCAGGTGGTCGATGATGGCCAGGCCATGGCCTTCCGGGTTGCGGTCGACGCCGTCGATGAACTCGAAGTCGATGTCATAGATCGACTTGCCCTCGTCGAAGCGGTCGATCAGGTACAGCGGCGCGCCGCCGATGCCCTTGATGGCCGGCAGGCGCAGTTCCATGGGGCCGGTCGGGATCTCGACCGCCTGGGCGCCCAGTTCCAGGGCGCGCGCATAAGCCTTGTGGGCGTCCCTGACGCGGAAGGCCATGCCGCAGGCCGACGGGCCGTGCTCGGCCGCGAAATACGCGGCATAGCTCTTCGGCTCGTTGTTGACGATGAAGTTGATGCCGCCCTGGCGGAACAAGGCCACGTCCTTGGAGCGGTGGGTTGCCACCCTGGTGAAGCCCAGCGCCTCGAACACCGGCTCCAGCACGCCCGGCGTGGGCGATGCGAACTCCACGAACTCGAAGCCCATCAGGCCCATCGGATTGTCGAACAGGTCTGCCATTGTCTCTTCCTTTAGTTAAGCATTGTTATTGACTCACGTTTCCGCGAACACGTCGGCCAGGAGTCCGCGCAACCACTGGTTGCCCGGATCCTGGTTGAAGCGGCGGTGCCAGAAAATATTCGTCTGCAGCGGCGGCAGGTCGAGCGGCGGCGTCGCCCAGTCGAGCCCGAACGGCGCGGCCGCGCGCTCGGCCAGTTTTTGCGGCACCGTCACGACCAGGTCGCCCGTGCTCACGATATACGGCACCGCGGTGAAATGCGGCACCCGGAATTTCGTTGTCTGTCCGACCCCGGCCCTGGCCAGCGCCGCGTTCACCCGGTCGTAGGGACTGTCGGCCGCGTCCACCAGCAGATGCTCGGCTTGCGCGAAGCGCTCGAGGGTCAGTTCGCCCCGCGCCAGCGGGTGCCCCTTGCGGAACATGGCCACGAACGGCTGGCGGAACAGATGGCGCTGGTACAGCGCCTCGGACACGTCCTCGAACGGCCCGACCGCCAGGTCGACCCGCCCGCCTTCCATTTCTTCCTTGAGCGACAGCGTCCCCACCCGCACCGAGCTGATCTCGACGTGGGGCGCCAGCTGGCGGCAGCGCTCGATCAGCGTCGGCATGAAATACACTTCGCCGACGTCGGTCATGGCCAGCATGAAGCGGCGGTTGCTGGTGCCCGGCTCGAAGCGGCTGCGCTGGTTCAGGGCCAGCGCTACCTGCGCCATCGCCGCCCCGATCGGCTCGGCCATCTGGCTGGCCAGGGGCGTGGGCTGCATGCCGCTCGCGGTGCGCACGAACAGCTCGTCGCCGAAGCTGCGCCGCAGCCGCGCCAGCGCATTGCTCACGGCCGACTGCGACAGCCCCAGCCGCCGGGCGGCCGACGAGATCTGGCGCTCCCTGTATACCTCCTGGAACACCGAGAGCAGGTTCAGGTCTATATCGTGTGCTTCGATCATGGATTTCCCGGGCTGCCGGCCGGACCGGCGTGACACGCATTGTCCACATCCCGGTACTCGCCCGACAGTAATATTGATGATATAAATAGTCTACATTTATCTATTCATCTCGTAAAACATGGCGGATTATTCTAGAGTGGCGCCATCGAAGATGCTATCCACCGTCCAGGAGACCCCATGAGCCACGAGCCCGGCCATTCGTCAGCCTATATGAGCGGTTTCGGCAACGAGTTCGCCACCGAAGCCCTGCCCGGCGCCCTGCCCCGGCACCGCAATTCACCGCAGCGCGTGGCCTATGGCCTGTACGCCGAGCAGCTGTCCGGCACCGCCTTCACCGCCCCGCGCAGCCATAACCGGCGCTCGTGGCTGTACCGCATCCGTCCGGCGGCGGTGCACGGCAGCTTCGCGCCGCTGGACGCCCCGCGCCTGGTGGGCCGTTTCGATACGCCGGTGCCGCCGAACCAGCTGCGCTGGAGCCCTTTGCCGATGCCTCATGCTCCGACCGATTTCATCGACGGCTGGGTGACCATGGCCGGCAACGGCTCGCCCGAGTCGATGAGCGGCTGCGCCATCCATCTGTACGCGGCCAATCGCGGCATGGATGGCCGCTATTTCTATAACGCGGACGGGGAATTGTTGCTCGTACCACAATCTGGCCGGCTGTCGATCGCGACCGAGCTGGGCCTGCTGGAGGTGGAGCCGCAGGAAATCGCCGTGATCCCGCGCGGCGTGCGCTTCCAGGTATTGCTCCCCGACGGCGCGGCGCGCGGCTATATCTGCGAAAACTTCGGCGCCCTCCTGCGTTTGCCCGACCTCGGCCCGCTCGGTTCCAACGGCCTGGCCAACCCGCGCGACTTCCTGGCGCCGACCGCGCGCTACGAAGACCTGGAAGGCGACTTCGAACTGGTGAGCAAGTTTGGAGGCCGCTTGTGGCGCGCCCCGATCGGCCACTCGCCGCTGGACGTCGTGGCCTGGCACGGCAACTACACGCCTTATAAATACGACCTGCGCCACTTCAATACGATCGGCTCGATCAGCTACGACCACCCCGATCCGTCGATCTTCCTGGTGCTGCAGTCGCCGTCGGACACGCCGGGCGTGGACACGATCGACTTCGTGATCTTCCCGCCGCGCTGGCTGGCGGCCGAGGACACCTTCCGCCCGCCCTGGTTCCACCGCAACGTGGCCAGCGAATTCATGGGCCTGATCCACGGCGCCTACGACGCCAAGGCCGAGGGCTTCGTGCCGGGCGGCGCCAGCATCCATAACTGCATGAGCGGGCATGGCCCGGACGCCGCCACCTTCGACAAGGCCAGCAACCTGGATACCAGCCGTCCGCACAAGGTGGGCGACACCATGGCCTTCATGTTCGAGACCCGCGCCGCCCTGGCGCCGACGGCGCAGGCGCTGGCCTCGCCCCAGCTGCAGGGCGATTACCAGCAGTGCTGGGCCGGCATCCGCAAGCACTTCCGTCTCGAGCCTTGAGGCGCCGGCGCACGCAGCGGTGTTCCCGGATTTTGTCATTTATGCCATGATTCGCGGGCAGGCCATGGTGGCCTGCCCGGCCACGGCCCGGCACGACCGGTCATGGGGCAAGAGCCCAGCATGTCAGACATATTGATCATCCTCGTTCTCATCCTGCTGAACGGGGTGTTCGCGATGAGCGAACTCGCGCTCGTCTCCGCCAAGCGCATGCGCCTGGAACGGCGCGCCGAAGAAGGCAGCCGCGGCGCCCGCACCGCGATCGCGCTGGCCGACAATCCCAGCCATTTCCTGTCCACCGTCCAGGTGGGCATCACCCTGATCGGCATCTTCACCGGCGCCTTCGGCGAAGCCTCGCTGGTGTCGCGCCTGACGCCGCAGATCGAGACCATCGGCTTCCTGGCGCCCTACGCCTACGAGATCGCGCTGTTCGTGGTGGTGCTGGCGATCACCTTCGTCTCCATCGTCCTGGGCGAGCTGGTCCCCAAGCGCATCGCGATGCGCCATCCGGAGACGATGGCGACCCTGATCGCCCCGCCGCTCAACATGCTGTCGGTGATCATGTCGCCGTTCGTCAAGGTGCTGTCGCTGACCACCGAGGCGATCGTGCGCCTGTTCGGCATCCACGACGCCAAGGAAGAAGCGCCGACCGAGGAAGACATCACGGGCATGTTCAAGGAAGGCACCGACGCCGGCCTGTTCGAAAAGACCGAGTACGACATCGTCTCGCGCGCGCTGCGCCTGGACGATCGCCACCTGAAGGCGCTCATGACGCCGCGGGTCGACCTCGTCATGATCGACCTCGATGCCCAGCGGCGCGACATCCTGGAGCTGATCAGCTGCCACACCTACAGCCGCTTCCCCGTGTACCGCGGCGACCGCGCCCAGATCCTGGGCTACGTGAAGGTGCGCGACCTGCTGGCGCAGTCGGTGCGCCATGGCTCGCTCGAGGCGGTGAACATCGAGGATGCGGTGTCCGATCTGCTGTTCGTGCCCGAGACCGTGAGCGCGATGGTGCTGCTCGAGCTGTTCAAGAAGAACCGCGCCGAACTGGCCCTGATCGTCGACGAGTACGGCGACATCCAGGGCATGGTCACCCTGTCCGACGTGATGAGCGCCCTGGTGGGCGACGTCACCGTGATCGGCGAAGAGAACGATCCCGACGCGGTGCAGCGCCAGGACGGCAGCTGGCTGCTCGACGGCGGCGTGGACCTCGACCGCTTCCGCGACCTGATGAACACCGACGTGCGCTTCCCGGACGAAGGCACCGGGGCGTACCACACGCTGGCCGGCTTCGTGCTGTACCAGTTCGGCTACATCCCCAAGACGTCCGAGTTCTTCGAATGGGACGGCTACCGGATCGAGGTGGTCGACATGGACGGCAACCGCATCGACCGCATCCTGGTGGCGCAGCTGCCCGCGCCGGAACCGGTCGCCGAAGAGACCTGATCAGTCGCTCGCACGCCGCGCCCGGCATCCACGTATACTCTCATGCTTTGAACCGCACAAGGATCGGCATGGACGTCGTCAGGCTCGGCCCCCTCATCATTCCCCTGTCGGCGGCGCTGGTCGTGCTGGCCCTGCTGGCGGCGACCACCACGGCTGACTGGTTGCGCCGCCGGCGCGGCCATGACGCCGGCACGGTGCTGTGGCGGATGATCGTGGCGGGCTTCGTCGCCGCGCGCGCCGTGTTCGTCCTCAAGCACCACGACATCTACATCAAGGCGCCATGGAGCGCGCTGGACATCCGCGACGGCGGCTTCGAGCCGGTGGCCGGCCTGATCGTCGCCTGCGTGATCGGCGCCGAACTGACCCGGCGCCGCGCCGAATTGCGCCGTCCGCTGCTGGCCAGCGTGCTGGCCGGCGGCGCGGTCTGGATCGGCGGGCTGGTGGCGGCCCAGGCGCTGGCGCCGCCGCGTCCGCCGATGCCCGACCTGATGGTGCGCCGGCTCGACGGCAGCGAGGTGCCGCTGCGAAGCCTGGCGGGGCGCCCGCTGGTGGTCAACCTGTGGGCCACCTGGTGTCCACCGTGCCGGCGCGAGATGCCCGCCATGCAGGCGGCGCAGCAGGCCAACCCGGACATCGGCTTCGTGTTCGTCAACCAGGGCGAATCCAGCGTGGTGGTGCGGCGTTTCCTGGCCACCCAGCAGCTGCGCCTGCAGAACGTCGTGATCGATCCGGCCGGCCAGGTCGCGGCGCGCACCGGCGCCGCCGGCTATCCCACCACCCTGTTCTACGATGCCGACGGCAAGCTGCGCCTGCGTCACGTCGGCGAGCTGTCGGAGGCGACGCTGAAGGACAAGCTGGCCAGCCTGCGGCCCTGAAGCGCCTACCCGCCGCCGGCGACTTGTGGTACAACAGCGCGGCAACCGAGGAGCTATCCATGCAAGTCAATCCGATCCAGCTGTTCGACGCCGAATCGTCGACCTTCACCTATATTCTGGCCGCGCCGGGCAGCATTGATGCCGTCATCATCGACCCGGTCGACCGCCATTTCACACGCGACCTGGCGCATGTCGAGCGCCTCGGCCTGCGCCTGACCCACGTGCTGGAAACCCATGCCCATGCCGACCACGTGACCTCGGCCGGCCGCCTGCGCGCGCAGACGGGAGCCAAGGCTTGCGTGCCGAGCGGCTGCGACATCCCGCCGGCCGAAGTCCAGCTGCAAGATGGCGACCAGGTCCGCTTCGGCCTGCACGAGCACATCGCGGTGATCCATACGCCCGGCCACACGGCCGGCAGCATGTGCTATCTGTGGCGCGGCAATCTGTTCACCGGCGACACCCTGCTCATCGACGGCTGCGGCCGCACCGACTTCCAGAGCGGCAGTTCGGAGAGCCTGTACGACAGCGTCACGCGCAAGCTGTTCGCCCTGGACGACCACGTGCGGGTGTGGCCGGGCCACGACTACAAGGGCCAGTCGGTGTCGACCATCGGCTGGGAGCGGCGCCACAATGCGCGCCTGGCCAACCGCAGCCGCGACGACTTCATCGCGCTGATGGCCGCGCTCGACCTGCCGCGCCCGCGCATGATGGACGTCGCCGTGCCGGCAAACCGCAACCTCGGCCTGCCGCACAGCGTATGACGGATTAAACGCGACGGATCAGTAGCGCCAGGTGCGCTTGGGCGCCGGTGGACGCTTCATTACCTTCGTTTGAAACTGTTTCCAGATCAGCCCGGCCAGGGCCATCATGATCATCTTGCGCATGGTTTCTCCTCGTTGGTGATCGGCGACATGCCGTTGCCGCCAGCATAGCCCGAGCCCGCACTTCGCGGCGCAGGTTTGCCTGGCCCAAAGGATGCAGTAGAATCCCTGTCTTTCTGGCAAGACCACGAGACGGACCATGGCCGACGGGCACAACGAACTCAAGCGCGGGCTGAAGAACCGCCACATCCAGCTGATCGCCCTCGGCGGCGCCATCGGCACCGGCCTGTTCCTCGGCATCGCCTCCACCATCCAGATGGCCGGCCCCTCGGTGCTGCTGGGCTATGCGATCGCCGGCGCGGTCGCCTTCCTGATCATGCGCCAGCTCGGCGAAATGATCGTCGACGAGCCGGTGGCCGGTTCCTTCAGCCACTTCGCCGACAAGTATTGCGGGCGCTGGGCCGGCTTCGTCTCGGGCTGGAACTACTGGGTGATGTACATCCTCGTCAGCCTGGCCGAGCTGACCGCGCTCGGCATCTATATGCAGTACTGGTTCCCGGACCTGCCGACCTGGGTCTCGGCGCTCGGCTTCTTCGTGCTGGTCAACTGCATCAGCCTGCTCAACGTGAAGGCCTTCGGCGAAATGGAATTCTGGTTCGCCGTGATCAAGGTGGTCGCGGTGGTCGGCATGATCGTGTTCGGCATCTACCTGCTGGTGGGCGGCGGCGCCGGCCCCGAGGCCGGCGTGGCCAATCTGTGGCAGCACGGCGGCTTCTTCCCGCACGGCGTGGCCGGCCTCGCGATGGCGATGGCGGTGATCATGTTCTCCTTTGGCGGCCTGGAGCTGATCGGCATCACCGCCGCCGAAGCCGACGACCCGGCGCGCACGATCCCGCGCGCCACCAACAACGCGCTGTACCGGATCCTGATCTTCTACATCGGCGCGCTGGCCGTGCTCCTGATGCTGTACCCGTGGCAAAAGGTGGTCACCGGCGGCAGCCCCTTCGTCCTGATCTTCCAGGCGCTCGACAGCGGCTGGGTCGCCAACGTCCTCAACCTGGTCGTGCTGACCGCCGCGCTGTCGGTGTACAACGGCTGCGTGTACGCCAACAGCCGCATGCTGTTCGGCCTGGCCGAACAGGGCAACGCGCCGGCGTCGCTGAAGTACACCAACCGGCGCGGCGTGCCGCTGGTGGCGCTGGGCGTGTCGGCCGTGGCGACCGGCTCGGCGATCCTGATCAATTACTTCCTGCCGCGCGAGGCGCTGGGCATGGTGATGACGCTGGCCACGACCGCCCTGGTCCTCAACTGGGCCATGATCTCGTGGAGCCACCTGCGTTTTCGACGCAGCAAGGACCAGCTCGGCGCGACGACGAGCTTCCGCAGCCCCTGGTTCCCGCTGTCGAACTACGTCTGCCTGGGATTCGTCGCCCTCTTGCTGATCGTGATGCTGCTCACGCCCGGCCTGCGCATCTCGGTATTCCTGATTCCGGTATGGCTGGCGGTGCTCGGCGTGGGCTACTGGCTGCGCGAGCGGCGCAAGACCCGCTAGTTGTCCCAACCTGCCGCATTCTCTTCGAGAAGCGACTCCGGCGCACGACCGGAAGGCGGGTCGAGGATGAAGCGCGGCAGGGTCAGCGCGAGGCCCGTATGCGGCAGCGCGACGTCGCGGATACCGCCCGATTGCGAGCGCCTGGCGGCGCCGCCCGCGCCGACCAGGGTCGCGAAGCCGAAATCGTGCATCACGTTGGCGAACAGGATGGCGGACGAATACGTTCCAGGCCCGATACGCACATAGGTCTTGCCCGCGAAGCGCAGCGGATTATCCGGCTGCGGCTGGCGCCAGGTCGCGATCTCTCCCTGCATGGGCTTGGCCGGCGCGCCCGCCGGGGCACGCGCCAGGCCGCGGTAACTCGAGCCGGTCCGATAGGGTTGCGTGGCCAGATACGGCATCAAGCCGTCCAGCCACACCACGTCGTCTCCTCCACCGTTCTTGCTGACGTCGATCACCAGGCTGGTCACGCCCTCGGCGCGAATACGGGCGAACGCGTCGCGCGTAAACGCCAGGAATGACGCGGGATCGGCCAGGCCGAAGGTGTCGACCGTCAGCACCGCGCGGCCATCCCGGTCAATCGCGAGATCGAATGGTTGCCGTGCCTCCTGCTCCAGGACGCGCGGGAGCGTGCGTCGTGCGGACATCGTGACCGTGCGCCGCACGCCCTCCTCTTCCAGCACCAGTTCGTAGGCCTCGGGAGCGCCAAACCTCTTCCAGTAGTACAGCCACCAGCGCTGGCCCAGCAGGTTTGCCCGGAATCGCGGCGTATCGCCGTGCACCATGGGCGACAGGGTCGACACGAGTTCCCCTGCGGCCACGCCATTGACCGAGACCACCCGGGCCGGCGCTGCCGACAGATGGAGTGCGCCATCCGGATCGACGTTCACCTCGACCGGAAACAGGCCGCCGCCCTGCGCCAGCCACGCACGCGTTTCCTTGCGCCAGTCCGGATAGCCGATCAAGAAGTGACCGTCGGCCAGCAGCGCATTGACCGAGGCCAGGCGCCGCCAGGCCTCGTCGCGCGTGAGGGTGGATGGCGCCTCGTGCGCGATCGGTCGAGCGCGCGGTGCACGGCCGGCGGGTCGGTCGAGAAGCCGGGATCCGGATGCATGCGCGCGATCATGGCGCGAACGAAGGCGATATCCTCGCGAAACTGCGCCGCGCTGATGGGTTGCGGCGCACCATCCGCCGCAGCCGCCGGCCCGCAGGCAAGGAAGAAGGTCGCCAGTAGCGGGCTAAATCGGGAAATCGTGGACAGCAGTCGTGGATGCATGCGTGCTTTCAATGGTCCTGTCGGTCAGCTCATCGCGAATGCACGATGCTAGCGCCGCCCCTTCTGCACGGCATGCGGTTTGCGACGAAATGCACGATGGTGCGACGAATGCGGCCAAACGCCGCCCGGGCACCCATATGCTTGCGTCCGTTTAGCCAAGCCCAACGACCTGCCCGCTCAATGCTCTATTGTCATCCGTGCACCCGCGCGCTGTGCGGCGCACCCATGCCGCATGAACCGCCGCAGTCGCGCCAATCCAGGCAACGCCACCCGCAATGGCAAGCAATGGCGGCTTTCTATGGTGCACAGCAATATGAAAATAGTTTCGCGCAGTTGACGTAAACGTCAAGTAAAGGTCTATGATGCCTCTTGCTGCAAAACACCTCAAAAGGGAAAGCATAATATGAGCCAGAGCAATCCTCTGTCGCTGCACGTACCGGAGCCTACCGGCCGCCCGGGCTGCAAGACCGATTTTTCGTTTCTCCAGGTGAGCGCTGCCGGTTCGGTCCGGCGTCCACCGATCGATGTCGCTCCATTGGAGACAAGCGACATCGCCCAACAACTGATCCGCGTGCTCGACGAGCACGGCAACGCCGTCGGCCCCTGGGCCGAGGAACCCGACCGCGAGCTGCTGCGCTTCGGCTTGCGCACCATGATGAAGACCCGCATCTTCGACGCGCGCATGGTGATCGCCCAGCGCCAGAAGAAGATGTCGTTCTACATGGTCTCGCTCGGCGAAGAGGCGATCGGCACCGCCCACGCCCTCGCCCTGCGCGACGGCGACATGAATTTCCCGACCTACCGCCAGCAAAGCCTGTTGATGGCGCGCCAGGTACCGCTGGTCGACATGATCTGCCAGCTGCTGTCCAACGAGCGCGATCCGCTCAAGGGCCGCCAGCTGCCCGTGATGTATTCGGTGCGCGAGGCCGGCTTCTTCACCATTTCCGGCAACCTCGCCACCCAGTACCCGCAAGCGGTGGGCTGGGCCATGGCGTCAAGCATCAAGGGCGACACGAAAATAGCGTCGGCCTGGATCGGCGACGGCGCCACCGCCGAATCCGATTTCTCGACCGCCCTCACCTTTGCCCATGTGTACCGCGCGCCGGTCATCCTCAACGTGGTCAACAACCAGTGGGCGATCTCGAGCTTCCAGGCGATCGCCGGCGGCGAGAGCGTGACCTTCGCCACCCGCGGCATCGGCAGCGGCATCGCCTCGCTGCGCGTGGACGGCAACGACTTCCTGGCCGTGCTGTCGGCCTCGCGCTGGGCCGCCGAAAGAGCGCGCAGCAATCTCGGTCCGACCCTGATCGAATGGGTCACCTACCGCGGCGGCCCGCACTCGACCTCGGACGATCCATCGCGCTACCGTCCGGCCGACGACTATGCCCGCTTCCCGCTGGGCGACCCGATCGCGCGCCTGCGCCAGTACCTGACGAATCTGGGCTGGTGGTCGGATGCCGAGCACGAGGCCGTGCACGCCGAGCTCGAAGCCGAAGTGCTGGCCGCGCAGAAGGAAGCCGAAAGCCACGGCACCCTGGGCGACGAGCGCGCGCCGAGCGCCGCGACCATGTTCGAGGACGTTTATAAAGACATGCCGGAGCACCTGCGCCGTCAGCGTCAGCAGTTGGGAGTATGAGGATGGCACGAGACGATCAACCCAAGGACATCGCATCGATGTCGATGACCATGATCCAGGCCCTGCGTTCGGCCATGGACGTGATGATGGAACGCGACGACAACGTCGTGGTGTATGGCCAGGACGTCGGCTACTTTGGCGGCGTGTTCCGCGTCACCGACGGGCTGCAAGCAAAGTACGGCAAGTCGCGCGTGTTCGACGCGCCGATCTCGGAAGGCGGCATCGTCGGCACCGCGGTCGGCATGGCCGCCTATGGCCTGCGCCCGGTGGTCGAGATCCAGTTCGCCGACTATTTTTATCCGGCGACCGACCAGATCGTGTCCGAGGCGGCGCGCCTGCGCTATCGCTCGGCCGGCGAATTCACGGCGTCGATGGTGATCCGCATGCCCTGCGGCGGCGGCATCTACGGCGGCCAGACCCACAGCCAGAGCCCCGAAGCCTTCTTCACCCACGTGTGCGGCCTGCGCACCGTGATGCCCTCGAACCCGTACGACGCCAAGGGCCTGCTGATCGCCTCGATCGAGAACGACGATCCGGTGATCTTCCTGGAACCGAAACGTCTTTACAATGGGCCGTTCGACGGCCACCACGACCGTCCGGTCGTGCCCTGGTCCGGCCATCCGAAGGGCGAAGTCCCAACGGGCTACTACACCGTCGACCTGGATAAAGCTGCCATCGTCCGCCCCGGCAATGACGTCACCGTGCTGGCCTACGGCACCATGGTCTGGGTCGCCGAAGCGGCGGCGCGCGAGTCCGGCGTCGATGCCGAGGTGATCGACCTGCGCAGCATCTGGCCGCTCGACTTGGGCACCATCGTCGCCTCGGTCAAGAAGACCGGCCGCTGCGTGATCGTACACGAAGCGACGCAGACCAGCGGCTTCGGCGCCGAACTGGCGGCGCTGGTGCAAGAGCACTGCTTCTACCAGCTCGAAGCGCCGATCGGGCGCGTCGCCGGCTGGGACACCCCGTATCCGCATGCGCAGGAATGGGCTTATTTCCCGGGTCCCGACCGTGTCGGCGCGGCCCTGAAACGCGTGATGGAGGGTTGATCCGATGGGTATTCACGTCATCAAGATGCCCGACCTCGGCGAAGGCATCGCCGAAGTCGAAGTGGTGGCCTGGCACGTCCAACCAGGCGACGTCGTAAAAGAAGACCAGGTGCTGGCCGACGTCATGACCGACAAGGCGACGGTCGAGATCCCGTCGCCGGTCGCGGGCACCATCACGAGCCTGGGCGGCGCGATCGGCCAGTCGCTCGCCGTTGGCGCGGAACTGATCCGCCTCGAGGTCGACGGCGCCGGCAACCTGAAGGACAAGGGCGCGCCCAGGGCCGGCCAGGAACCGGTCACCGCCGCCGCCGCCGCCGCGCCAGCCGAAGAAGTGGCCGAGCCGCAGCTCGAAGCCGTGGCGGCCAACGAAGCATCGGGGTCCGCCTCTGCTCCTGTCTCTGCCCCGGCCTCCCGGCCGGCGCCGGTTTCCAGGAGCGCGCCGCTACTGCGCGCCGAGGGCGACAAACCGCTGGCCGCGCCGGCCGTGCGCCAGCGCGCCTGGGACCTGGGCGTCGAGCTGCAGTTCGTGGCCGGCAGCGGCCCGGCGGGCCGCATCACCCACGCCGACCTCGACGCCCACGTGGCCGGCCACCGCGGCGGCGCGGCCAATGGCGGCCCCGATGAACGCTACGCCGAGCAGCATGGCGAACATGCGACGCAAGTGATTGGCCTGCGCCGCAAGATCGCGGAGAAGATGCAGGAAGCCAAGCGCAACATCCCGCACTTCACCTATGTGGAAGAAGTCGACGTCACCGAACTCGAAGCGCTGCGCCTGCAGCTCAACGCCCGCTACGGGGCGGAGCGCGGCAAACTCACCCTGCTGCCGCTGCTGATGCGCGCCGTGGTGCTGGCCCTGCGCGAGTTCCCGATGATGAGCGCGCGCTACGACGACGAGCACAATCTGCTCACCACCTATGACGCAGCCCATATCGGCATCGCGGCCCAGACCGACAACGGCCTGATGGTGCCGGTGGTGCGCCACGCCGAGTCGCGCGACCCGTGGTCGAGCGCGGCCGAGATCGCGCGCCTGGCCGACGCCGCCCGCAATGGCAAGGCCACGCGCGACGAACTCACCGGCTCCACCATCACCATCACCAGCCTGGGCGCCCTGGGCGGCATCGTCACCACGCCGGTGATCAATCGCCCCGAAGTCGCCATCGTCGGCGTCAACCGCATCGTCGACCGACCGGTGATCAGGGATGGCGCCATGGTGGCGCGCAAGATGATGAACCTGTCGTCCTCGTTCGACCACCGCGTGATCGACGGCATGGTCGCGGCCCAGTTCGTGCAGGCGATCCGCGGCTACCTCGAGTTCCCTGCAACCCTGTTCGTGGAGTGAGCCGATGGAGACGATCAACACGACATTATTGATCATCGGCGGCGGTCCCGGCGGCTACGTGGCCGGCATCCGCGCCGGCCAGCTGGGCATCCCGGCCATCGTGGTCGAGGGCGCGAACCCCGGCGGCACCTGCCTGAACGTCGGCTGCATCCCGTCGAAGGCGCTGATCCACGCCGCCGACGAGTTCCACAAGGCCGCCACCTACGCGGCCCAGGAGTCGCCGCTCGGGATCACCGTGGACAGCGCCAGGATCGACCTGGCGCGCACCGTGGCCTGGAAGGACGGCATCGTCAAGCGCCTGACCGGCGGCGTCGGCGCCCTGCTGAAGAAACAGGGCGTGCGCGTGGTGCACGGCTGGGCGCGGGTCCTGGACGGCAAGACCGTCGAAGTCGAGGCCGACGGCCAGGAAACGGTGCGCATCCGCTGCGAACACCTGCTGCTGGCCAGCGGTTCGCAGGCGGTCGAGCTGCCGTTCATGCCGTTCGGTGGGCCGGTGATCTCCTCCACCGAGGCGTTGGCCCAGGACAGTGTGCCGCGCCGCCTGGTGGTGGTCGGCGCCGGCTACATCGGTCTCGAGCTGGGCACGGCCTACCGCAAGCTGGGCAGCCAGGTGACGGTGGTCGAAGCGGCCGAGCGCATCCTGCCGGCCTACGACGCCGACCTGGTCAAGCCGGTGGCGAGGTCGCTCGAACGACTCGGGGTCGAGCTGCGCCTGGCGACCTCGGTGCTGGGGATGGAGGGCGAACGGGTGAAAGTGCGCGACGCATCCGGCGTCGAGGCCTACCTGGAAGCCGACAAGGTGCTGGTGGCCGTCGGCCGCAAGCCGGCGACCACCGGCTGGGGCCTCGAAAACCTGATGCTCGACATGGCGGGCCGCGCCATCAAGGTCGACGAGCAATGCCGCACGTCGATGCGCAATGTGTGGGCGATCGGCGACCTCACCGGCGAGCCGATGCTGGCCCACCGCGCCATGGCCCAGGGCGAGATGGTGGCCGAGATCATCGCCGGCAAGCGCCGCTGGTTCCAGCCGGCGGCGATTCCGGCGGTGTGCTACACCGACCCGGAGATCGTCGTGGCCGGCATGTCGCCATCCGAGGCGCAAGCCGCCGGCATCGACGCCATCCAGGCCAGCTTCCCGTTCAGCGCCAACGGCCGCGCGATGACGATCGAGGGCACGGACGGCTTCGTGCGCGTGGTCGCGCGCAAGGACAACCACCTGATCCTCGGCTGGCAGGCGGTGGGCGTCGGCGTGTCGGAGCTGGCGGCCGGCTTCACCCAGTCGATCGAGCTGGGCGCCCAGCTGGAAGACGTCGCGCGCACGATCCACGCCCATCCGACCCTGGGCGAAGCGGTGCAGGAAGCCGCGCTGCGCGCGCTCGGCCACGCCCTGCACATCTGAACCGGCGCGCCGCCCCGCTCGGGGCGGCGTTCATGCTCAGGCCGGCCGGACGCGCCTGCGCGGCGGCGCGGCCAGGGCCGTGCCCAGGCGCAGCGCCGTCTCGACCGCGCGCTCGATCGGCGGCTGGTAGCCGTCCTCGATCCAGCGCAGGGCGATGTGGATCACCCCGCCGATCACCCCCGCCTGCAGCAACTCATCGTTCGCGGCGCTCGAGCCCAGCAGGCGCGCGACGTCGCGGCCGATGGCGCGCAGCGAGGCGTCGAACGCCTGGTCCACGGCGCGGCTCACGCCCCGGATCTCGACCAGGAACACGCGCGCCGACTGCGGTTCGCGCTGCAGGGCCGCGAAATAGGCGTGCAGCATGGCGCGCGAACGCCCCACCCGGCCGCGCCCGGCGGCTTCGCCGGCGCGCAGGATCTCGCCCAGCACCGCGTAAGTGACGGTGTTGTAGGAATCGATCAGCAGCGCTTCGCTGTTGGCGAAGGACTCGTAGAAATAACGTTCGGTCAGGCCGGCCGCCTCGCAGACCGCCTTCACCGTCGCCTGGTGGTAGCCGCGCTCGCCGTAGACGGCGATCGCGCCCTCGATCAGGCGGGCGCGGCGCTCGGCGCGGCGCTGCTCCTGCGACTGGCCGCGGTAGGACCGCGTCAGCGCGGGCATATTGGAAAGCTCGTGGTTCATCGCCACATTTTGACACAAACTTGCCGAAAGTTATCAAAAAGCGACGAATGTCGGTAAGCGCGCCGCCCGACGGCGCGAGGCGGCCATGGCGTTGTGCCGAACGACCGCTGCTGCGCACCTGACGCATCCAGCCGACTAACCGCGCCGCGCCGTCCCCTGGTCGTACTCGTCATCGTCGGCATCGGCCGCGCCTGCCTCAGTCTGGCCCGCAGTCTGAAGCGTCCCCGCAGGACCCGACTGGCGGTTGGCCCCACCCTGGAAGCCCTGGTCGGACTGTTCGTCGTTCGAACCACCCGCCAGCAGGTCGTCGGTGCGGCCGGCCTGACTGCCCTGGCTGCCTTGTTGCATTGCGCCATCGCCCTGGCGCTGGGCCGGATCCTTGCGCTCGGCGCTGGCGCCGACCTCGCCGGTCGCGCCGGCGCCCATCGTCGCCGCGCTGGTGGTGCCGTCGGTCACCTGATCCCAGCTGCGTCCCTTCACATCCTTGCTTTCGTTGTGCGTCGACATGGCGATCTCCTCATGTTCAATCATGTCGGCCCATCTTAGCCGGTGGGCTCGTGACGGCAATAGGCGGGCGACCTCGCAGCCTGTAGGACTGGGCGTGCAACTGTTCCGATACGGATTGGTCACAAATTGATGCTGCACGGCAACACGCATCCGATTATTGCGATACACTATTGGTTTCGGCATCTCGATTGATGCTTGTTATGCATCGGCCCCGCCTCCGTCTCGCTTCACGCGAGCGGCTCGACGGTCGCGCCGCCAACCACGAAAGACTGATCCAGTGAAGAACCTGAAGATAGGCGCCCGCCTGGGGCTTGCCTTTGCCGTCGTGCTTGCCCTGCTATTGGCCATGGCCGCCACTTCGCTTACCCGCATGCAGACGGCCGGCGACCTGACCTACCGCCTCGTCAATACCAGCACCAAGAACCAGCAGACGGTGTCCGAATGGCGCAAGGCGGTCGAGGTCAATGACGCCCTGATCGACGCCGTCTACCATGCGGGCGACGTTGGCGTGGTCGCGCAACTCGCGCCGCGCCTGCGCGACAACGTGCGCCGGGCCGAAGCCCTGCAAGCCGACGTCGACGCCAACCTGCTCAACATGAAGGTGCGCGTCTTCCTGGACCGCGCCAAGGAACTGCGCGGCGCCTATGACGGCGCCCGCGACGCCGTGCTCGAAGCCAAGCTGTCGGGCGACCCGGCCCGCCTCGAACAGGCCTATAACGCCCAGTTCGTGCCGCGCGCCCGGGCCTTCGAAGCCGCGCTGGAAGAGTTCGCCAACCGCCAGAGCACCGCCACCGGCGCGGTCGGCACCACCATCCTGACCTCCTACGCCGAGACCCGCATCATCCTGCTGGTGCTCGCCGTGGCCGCGATCATCCTCGGCGCCGGCTTCGCCTGGTTCATCACCCGTTCGATCACGGCGCCGCTGCGCCAGGCGGTCGAGGTGGCCGAGCGCGTGGCCGACGGCGACCTCGGCAGCCGGGTCGACGCGCAGGGCCGCGACGAGGTGGCGCAGCTGATGGAGGCGCTGGGCCGCATGAACGCCAACCTGGCCGCCATCGTCGGCCAGGTGCGCGACGGCAGCGCGGCGATCGCGCAGGCGTCCGGCGAAATCGCGAGCGGCAACCAGGACCTGTCGAGCCGCACCGAGCAGCAGGCCGGTTCGCTCGAGGAAACCGCGGCCTCGATGGAGGAACTCACCTCCACCGTGCGCCAGAACACCGAACACGCGCGCCGCGCCAATGGCCTGGCCGCCAGCGCCGCCGGCGTCGCCGGCGAAGGCGGCAAGATGGTCGACGAGGTGGTCGGCACCATGGGCCGCATCGACGCGTCGTCGCAGCGCATCGTCGACATCATCGGCGTGATCGACGGCATCGCCTTCCAGACCAATATCCTGGCCCTGAACGCGGCGGTCGAGGCGGCCCGCGCCGGTGAACAGGGGCGCGGGTTCGCGGTCGTCGCCGGCGAGGTGCGCACCCTGGCCCACCGCTCGGCGGCCGCCGCCAAGGAAATCAAGGGCCTGATCGACGACTCGGTGCATCAGGTCCAGCAAGGCACGCAGCAGGTGGCGCGCGCCGGCGCCACCATGGGGCAGATCGTGGACGGCATCCGCCAGGTGACCGTGATCATGGGCGAGATCGCCGCCGCCAGCGAGGAACAGAGCGCCGGCATCGAGCAGGTCAATACCGCCATCGCCGAAATGGACCGGGTGACCCAGCAGAATGCCGCCCTGGTCGAACAGGCGGCCGCCGCGGCCGATGCGATGCGCGACCAGGCGGCGCAGCTGTCGGCCGTGGTCGGCACTTTCCGCCTCGGAAACGGTGACGCCGCCAGGACCGCGCCGCGACAGCGGCAGGAGCGCGCCGCGCTGCCGGCACTCAGCTGACCAGCCGGGTACACGCAATTGCAACGTCGGAAATCCCGTATGTTGCAAATTTGCCGCACAGCAATTGCTTTGCTGGATTTGCGGGTTATACTGAGGGCCTTCGATCTGGCGCCGCATGTGGGCTTCCTCACGGGAGCGCATGCGGGGCGCCAGTCCGGCCTGGCCGCGTGCGCGGTCAGCCTGGATCCCTAAGCCGCCTGGAAACTACCCTCGTGAAAAAACTCAATATCGGCGCCCGCCTGGGCATCGGCTTTGCCATCGTTCTCGTGCTCTTGCTCGCCATGAGCGCCACCGCCCTGACGCGCATGCAGTCGGCGGCCGACCTGACCGACCGCCTGGTCAATACCAGCATCAAGAACCAGCGCAGCGTCGCCGAATGGCGCCGCAACATCGAGATCAACAGCGCCATCAACGAGACCGTCTATTACGCGGTCGACGCCGGCATCCTCGACGTGATCGGCCCGCGCCGCCAGGCGATCACCAGCCGCTCCAACGTGCTGCAAAAGGAGATCGAAGAGTCGCTGCGCAATCCCGCCGTGCGCGAGCAGTTCATGCTCGTCAAGGAACAGCGCCTGGCGTATATGGCCGCGCGCGACGCCCTGTTCCAGGCCAAGCGCGCAGGCGACCAGGCCCGTCTCGACGCGATCTACCGCGAGCAGCTGAGCCCGCGCACCGTGTCCTACCTGGCCACGGTCGACAAGTTCGCCGCCATGCAGATCAGCGCCGCCGACGGCGTCGCCCAGTCGATCCTGGCCTCCTATGCCAGCACCCGCGTGATCCTGTTCACGCTGGGTGGCGCGGCCCTGCTGCTGGGCGCCGCCTGCGCCTGGTTCATCAGCCGCTCGATCACGGCGCCGCTGCGCGAGGCGCTCGATGTGGCCGAACGCGTGGCCGGCGGCGACCTGACCAGCCAATTCAGCCGCCAGGCGCTCGAGCGCGGCGACGAGGTCGGCCAGCTGATGGCGGCGCTGTCGCGCATGAACGCCAGCCTGGCCGCCATCGTCGGCCAGGTGCGCGACGGCACCGCCACCATCGCCACCGCTTCCGGCGAAATCGCGAGCGGCAACCAGGACCTCTCGAGCCGCACCGAGCAGCAGGCCGGCTCGCTGGAAGAAACCGCGGCCTCGATGGAAGAACTCACCTCGACCGTACGCCAGAACACCGAACACGCGCGCCGCGCCAACGGCCTGGCCGCCAACGCCGCCGGCGTGGCCGGCGAAGGCGGCAAGATGGTGGCCGACGTGGTCGGCACCATGGGCCGCATCGACGCCGCGTCGCAGCGCATCGTCGACATCATCGGCGTCATCGACGGCATCGCCTTCCAGACCAATATCCTGGCCCTGAACGCGGCGGTCGAGGCGGCCCGCGCCGGCGAGCAAGGCCGCGGCTTCGCGGTCGTCGCCGGCGAGGTGCGCACCCTCGCCCATCGCTCGGCCGCCGCCGCCAAGGAAATCAAGAGCCTGATCGACGATTCGGTGAGCCAGGTCCAGCAGGGCACGCAACAGGTGGCGCGCGCCGGCGCCACCATGGAACAGATCGTCCACAGCATCGAGCAAGTAACCGTGATCATGGGCGAGATCGCCGCTGCCAGCGAGGAACAGAGCGCCGGCATCGAACAGGTCAATACCGCCATCGTCGAGATGGACCGGGTGACCCAGCAGAACGCGGCCCTGGTCGAAGAGGCGGCGGCGGCCGCCGATGCGATGCGCGACCAGGCGGCGCAGCTGTCGGCCGTGGTCGGCACCTTCCGCCTGGAGCAAGGCGCCGCCGCGGCGCCGCATGCCCGCCGCGCCGCGCCTGCCGCGCGTCCCGTCCTGGCAGCCTGACTGGGCCGGCGGTCTGTCCGCGGCGCTGCCGGGGCCGACCGCGCGATGCAGCCCACGCAAGACTGTCCGGCGCATTCCGTTGGCTTCTTGACCAGACCCCCGACAGGCGAGCGTTGCATTCTCGTCGCATTCTGTTCAATATCTCTTTCCGGGCCTATTGCCTGTAATCATGTGCTGCTAGACTGGCAGACTTTGCATCCTCTGTCGCAATTTTATTTGCCAAAATAGAACAATTGAGGATGGCTTACCCAGGACGGGTGAGTATCGGTCCAGACAGGGAGTTTTACATGAAAGCAAAGCAGGTCCGACCAGCCCGGAAGCTGCTGGTCGCGGCGGTATCCGGCATCGTCTGCAGCATCGCTCACGCACAGCAGGTCCCCCCCAATCAAAATGACGATTCGGCCGTGCCGGAGGTCGTGGTCACCGCCCAGCGCACCGCCGCGCTGGCGTCGCGCACCCCGGTCGCGGTCAGCGTCGTCAGCGGCGAACAGCTGCGCGACCTCGGCGCCATCAGCCCGGCCGATATCGGCCCGCGCCTGCCGAACGTGCACATCGACCAGGCCTTCTCGGGCCTGCGCGTGACGATCCGCGGCATCAGCAACAACGACACCACTGACAAGGGCGACCCGTCGGCCGCCTTCATGCTCGACGGCGTCTATATCGCCCGCCCGGCCGGCCAGAGCGCCAACCTGCTCGACGTCGACCGCATCGAAGTGCTGCGCGGCCCGCAGGGCACGCTGTACGGCCGCAATACCACCGCCGGCCTGGTCAACGTGATCTCGAATGCGCCGACCGACCGCCTGGAAGGCGCGCTCGGCCTCGAGGCCGGCACCTACGGCAGGCGCAAGGTCGACGGCGTGATCAACGTTCCCGTCAACGATGCGCTGTCGCTGCGCGCCGCGGTCAGCCAGATGCGCCAGGATCCGTTCCTGAAGAACGGCCAGGGCACGCCGCACCGCCCCGGGATGGACCGCGACGAACGCGATGCGCGCCTGAGCGCCAGGCTCCAGCTCAACCGCGACGCCACCCTGGTGATGCGCTACGACCATGGCGAGACCGAGGGCAATAACGACCGCATGGTCCCCGACACCAACTTCTTCACCGGCGTGGCCAGCGGCCGGCCGGTCTGGCGCGACAGCACCACCGACGAGCGGCTGACGAACAGCTTCCGCCCGCCGAACATGACGCCGGTGCAGGGCTGGCACGACCGCCGCGCACGCGGCCTGTCGGCCGACCTGAGCTGGAACCTGGGTCCGGCCACCGTGTATTACCTGGGTTCGCACCGCAAGCTCGACCAGGCGATCCGCCAGAACTACTATTACCGCGTTGCCCCGACCGTCGCCCTCGGCGTGGTCAACGACTACGACGGCCACAACGAACAGGATTCGCACGAGCTGCGCGTCGCCACCAATGGCAGCGGTCCGCTCAGCGCCCAGGCCGGCCTGTACTACTTCAGCGAAGACTCGAACACCTCGTATGCGTTCCAGGGCCTGCGGCCGGTCGGTTTGCCGCCGTATTACTCCTTCCCGCTGCACACCCGGGCGGAAAGCCGCGCCGTGTTCGGCCAGCTGACCTGGCGCGTGCTGGACGCGCTGCGCCTGACCGCCGGCGCGCGCCGCACCGAGGACGACAAGGACCGCGTCGGCTCGACCGACTTCCAGCAGGGACCGGTGTTCAATCCGGCCACCGACCGCCGCCTGCCGAACGCCGCCGCGCTGTCCACCGCGCGCACCACCTGGCGCCTGGGCGTCGAAGTCGACCTGGCGCCGACCACGCTGCTGTACGGCAGCCTGGCGACCGGCTACAAGGCCGGCGGCTTCAACGACGGCTGCGTGGCCGGCGCCGACGTTGGCGGCGTCGCCTGCCCGGCCGCCGCCGCGGTCGATCCGGATTACCTGTATTACCAGCCCGAGGAATTGCGCGCCTGGGAGGCCGGCCTCAAGTCGCGCCTGCTGGACGGGCGCCTCAGCTTCAATGCCGCCGCCTTCTACTACGACTACACCAACCTGCAGCTGAGCAGCAATGCGATCGTCTCGGGCGCGCCGCGCCTCCTGACCGGCAATGCCGGCCAGGCCCGCTCGCGCGGCCTGGAACTCGACGGCGAGCTGCGGGTCGGGGCCAACGGCCGCCTGCGCTACGGCGCCACCTTCCTCGACGCCCATTACGCCGTCTACAGGCCGACCGCCGGCGTGTCCTGGGCCGGCCGCAAGCTGGACCGCACGCCGAGCCACGTCTACACCCTGGGCTACGAGCACCGCTTCCAGGCCCTGGGCGGGCAGTTGCATGCCGGCGTGTTCGCGCGCCGCAGCGCCGAATACGCGATCACGATCCCGAGCAACCTGCTGGAATACCGTATACCGGCCCACACCACGACCGACGCCACCCTGCGCTACCAGCCGATGGCCGCGAACTGGAGCCTGCTGGCGCGCGTGCGCAATCTCGAGAACTCGGTGCGGCCGTCGCTGATCGACAGCTTCGGGATGGCCACGCCGACCGCGCCGCGCACCGCCGACCTGCGCCTGGATTGGCGATTCTGACCCGGGGCCGCGTTCCGACGCTTCCCACCGCCGCACCAGGAGACCGTATGCACCGCGATGCACCCCATCCGCCGTCCCCGTCCATGCGGGCCGACCCGCCCGCCGATCTCGCCGTCGCCGGCATGCTGGCCGGGGCCGAAGGTCCGCACCAGCTGGCCGAGCGCATCGCCGCGGTCAATCGCGAGCTGGCGCGCTGGGACAGCAACGGCGCCCTGGCGCACTGGGAACCGGGGCCCGGCCTCGATCCGCGCGCCGGGGCGGCGCTGAAGGATTACCTGGGCGCCTGCCTGGCCCTGCCCGGGTGGGCCGAGCCGGCGCGCATCGCGCGCGCGGAAAGCCTGTTCATGGACATGAGCATGCTGTCCTGCACCCTGCTGTTCTGCGCCAGCCTGCCCGAATGCTACGTGCTGCCCGACCTGTCGGCGGTGCTGCACGCGGCCGGCCAGCTCGAGGCGCACACCGACTACCGGGTGCGCTCCACCGCCGCCATGATCTTCCCCGTCATGCTCGCCGGCGGGCTGACCGGCCGCGAGGGCGCCGGCGTGGCCCAGGCGCTGAAGGTCAGGCTGATCCACGCCACCATCCGCCACCTGATCCTGCGCGGCTCGCCCGACGACTCGCTCGGCGCCGGCCCCGTGCGCCCGCTGCTCCCCGCCGGCGGCGGCATCTATCACACGCTGTATGCCCACGGCTGGGACACCGCGCGCAACGGCCTGCCGTGCAACCAGGAAGAGCTGGCCTACACCCTGCTGACCTTCCACTATGTGTTCCTGCGCAGCCTGCGCAAGCTGGGCCTGGGCCTGGAGCGCCAGGACGAAGAAGACTACCTGCATGCCTGGAACGTCCTGGGTCACATGCTCGGCATCGAGCGCTCCCTGATGCCCGACACCATGGCACAGGCGCAGCAGGCGTTCCTCGACATCCAGGCGCGCGGACGCGAGCTGGCGCGCGCGCCGGATCCGCGCCCGGCGCTGGCGGCGGCGCTGATGCGCGCGATGGAGGACGAAATCCCCCTGCGCCTGTTCAAGCCCTTCCCGACCCTGCTCACGCGCCACCTGTGCGGGCGCGACGCCAGCGCCGACCTCGGCTTGAACCGGCGCCAGCCGCTGTTGTCGCGGCTCGTGTTCACGGCTGGCCTGGGCCTGGTGCGCGCCGTCGACGCCCTCGTGCGCCTGGCCGTGCCCGGCTTCTCGATCAGTCGCATGCTCACGCGCACCTTCGGCTACCGCCTGGTGACCCGCTTCCTGATGGACCAGACCCGGCCCCTGCGCCTGCCCGACGCGCTGCTGGGGAGGCTGAACGACGCGCTCGGCCAGTGGCGCCACGACCCGCGCGCGCCGCGCTGGCTGAACCGGCTCGAAGCCAGGCTCGCCGGGCACCGCGCCGCGCCGGCGGCGGGCGCTGGCGCAGACGCGGACAAACGGGCGGCCTGAGCATGCGCGCGCTGTCCATCTTCCTCGGCCTGGCGCTCTGCCTCTTCCTGTGCGCCGGCGCCGGCGCTGCCGGCGCCGGCGCGGCGATCCTGGCCGCCGACACGCCGGCGGTCGAAGGCTGGCCCGCGGCCAGCCTGCTGCGCGACCCCGGCAAGGCCCTGGACGCGGCCGCCGTCCTGGCCGCGCCGGAGCGCTTCACCGCGCCCGACAAGGCGTACGCCACCCTGGGCCTGAATCCGGCGCCGAGCTGGATCCGGATTCCTTTCCGGGTCGCGCCGGATGCGCCTTCGGCCTGGGTGGTCGAGTTCGATGTCGCCGTGATCGAACACCTCGACGTCTATCTGGTCGAAGGCGGGGAGCCGAGAAAGCTGGCCGCCGCCGGCCGCCGCCAGGACATGGAAGGGACGCTCAAGGGCCGGGTGCCGGCCGTCGCCCTCAAGCTCGTCCCGGGCCAGGAGTACACGCTGCTGGTGCGGATCGAATCGCGTGGCCCCAAGCTGCTGCCGGTGACCTTCTATCACGAGGACGCCTTCCACCGCGCCTCGCTCAAAGGAGCAGATGCTGCAAGGGCTGCTGTTCGGCATCGCCGCCTGCCTGGTCGTCTACAGCCTGGGCCAGTGGGCCACCCTGCGCGACGCGCTGTTCCTCAAATATGCCTTGTTCATCGGCGGCCTGACCGTCTACCTCGCGAGCTGGTACGGGACCGCCGAGCAGTTCCTGTGGCGCGAGCACCTGTGGTTCAGCGCGCACATGATGGGAATCGCGTCGATGATCGGTTCGGTCGGGGCCTACCTGTTCGTCGAGCAGATCATGGCCCGGCCCGGCAAGGACCGCATCTTCAGGATCATCATGCGCAGCGGGGCGGCGATCTGCGCGGTGACCGGCGTGGGGTGGGCCTTCGACTGGATCAGCTACCTTCCGATGATCTTCATCACCACGACCATCGGCGCGGTCCCGATGCTTCTCGGCGTGCCGGCGGCATTCCGCCGCATGCGCCAGCGCGACGCGATCGGCGCCTATTTCCTCATCAGCTGGGTGGCCAGCTACGGCGGCACGATCACGCAGACCCTGATCGCCGCCGGCGAGGTGCCGGTCAATTTCTGGACCGCTCACGCGCTGCAGTTCGGGATCACCTTCGACATGCTGGTCTTCATGCGCATCCTGAGCCTGCGCGCCAAGGCGCTGCGCGAGGCCATGCAGCGCGCCGAGACCGAAGCGCGCATGAAGTCCGAATTCCTGGCCAATATGAGCCACGAGATCCGCACCCCGATGAACGCCATCATCGGCATGAGCCGGCTGGCCCTGATGGCCGATCCGAACCCCAGGCTGCGCAACTACGTCTCCAAGATCCTGGGCGCCGGCGAACACCTGCTGGGCATCATCAACGACATCCTCGACCATTCGAAGATCGCGGCCGGCAAGATGTCGGTGGAGGCGGCGCCGTTCTCGCTCGACGAGATGCTCGAGCAGCTGTCGAACCTGATCGGAGTGAAAACCGACGCCAAGGGCATCGAACTGGTGTTTCGGGTCGGGCCGGGCGTGCCGCAACGGCTGGTGGGCGATCCGCTGCGCCTGGGCCAGGTGCTGATCAACCTGACCGGCAACGCGGTCAAGTTCACCGAACGCGGCGAAATCGTGGTCGCGGTCGAAGTCCGCCCGGGCGCGGCGGGCGACGGCCGGGTCATGCTGGCGTTCTCGGTCAGCGACACCGGCATCGGCATGACCGCCGGCCAGCTAGAACACCTGTTCGACTCCTTCACCCAGGCCGACAGCTCGACCACCCGCAAGTATGGCGGCACCGGGCTGGGCCTGTCGATCTCGCGCCAGCTGGTCGAGCTGATGGGAGGGCGGATCTCGGTCCAGAGCACGCCCGGCGCCGGCAGCTGCTTCACCTTCACGGTCGCCCTCGGACTCGACGACGGCCAGGGCGACGCCGGCGCGTTGCGCCCGGCGATCCTGACCGACCTGCGCGCGCTGGTGGTCGACGACAGCGCCAGCGCGCGCGCCGCGCTGTGCGAGATGCTGGACACCTTCGGCGCGCAGGCCGACAGCGCCGCCTCGGGCGAGGAGTGCCTGCGCATGCTCGCCGCGGCCCAGGCCGAAGGACGCCCCTACCAGATCGTGCTGATGGATTACCTGATGCCCCACCTCGATGGCGTCGCCACCATCCGCCGCATCCCCGCCTGCGTGGCCGGGGCCACGCCGCCGGCGATCCTGATGGTGTCGGCCGTCGGCCGCGAGGCGGTGCTGGAGACCGCCGGGGAACTGCCGGTCGACGCCTTCCTCAACAAGCCGGTCGGCCCGGCGCTGCTGTACCACAGCATGCTGCAGGTGCTGCATCCGCACGCCGCGCCAGCGCCGGACGGCGTCGACGACGGCGCCGATGAGCGTATGCCGCCGCACATCATGGCCGACCTGCCGCGCCTGGACGGCGCGCGCATCCTGCTGGCCGAGGACAATGCGAACAACCGCGAGGTAGCGCTCGACTTCATGGCGGCGGCGCGCATGCAGGTCGACGTCGCCTTCAATGGCGTGGAGGCGGTGCGCATGGCGCGCGAGGGGGACTACGACCTGGTGCTGATGGACATCCAGATGCCGGAGCTGGACGGCCACGCCGCCGCGCGCGCGATCCGCCAGGATCCCCGCCTGCGCGCGCTGCCGATCGTGGCCATGACGGCGCACGCCATGGCCAGCGACCGCGAGCAAAGCCGCCTGGCCGGCATGAACGACCACGTGACCAAGCCGATCGACCCCGACCTGCTGTTCTGCACCCTGCTCAAGTGGATCGACCCGGCCCGCCTCGTCGGCCGCCCCATCGCGCACGTTCCACAGGCGGCGCCGGCTCTGCCCGCGACCACCGCGCGCGCCCTGCCGGCGGTGCCTGGAATCGACTGGGGCCTGGCCCTGGACAACGTCGACGGCCAGCGCAGCCGGCTCGAGAAACGCGCCGGCAGTTTCGTGCGCGAGTACGGCAATGCGCCCGAGATCCTGCGCGAGGCGCTGAACGGCGGCGACCATGCGCGCATGCAGTCGCTGGCGCACAACCTCAAGTCGAGCGCGGCCTATATCGGCGCCTTCGCGCTGTCCGCCGCCGCCGGCCGCCTCGACCAGGACCTGCGCGCCGGACTGCATGAACGGATCGGAGTCCAGGTGCCGGCGCTGATCGCCGCCGCCGAACCGGTGCTGGCCGGCCTGGCCCAGGTGGCGACGGCCGGCCGGCCGCAGCCGGCCGATCCGCAGGCGCTGGCGGAGGTGTGCGCCCGCCTCGAAGCCTGGCTGCGCGCCGACGACGCCCGGGCGGAGGACGCGCTCGATCAGCTCGAGGCGCTGCTGGCCGGCGGCCCCTATGCGCAGGACCTGGCGCCGCTGCGGCGCGCGATCGACGAGGTGGAATACGGCGCCGCGCTGGCGCCGCTGGCGCGCCTGGCGGGGCAGCTCGCGCCCCGCACCGGGAGCCGCGCCTGAGGCCCCGGCCGCGCGCCGGCCACGGGCACGGTACCGGGTCGCGCTACCGCGCGCCGCGGCGCGCCGGCCCGGGGTTGCATTATCACTGTCCACGGCAGAGCCTTCCTGCTAGACTGCCGGGCGGTTCGCCCGCCGCCTCTACCGAAAGATCCATGACCTCCACGTCATCCGCCGCCCACTGCCCGGTCCCTGGCGCCGTCCCGCGCCTGGCGTTGACGCTCGCGCTCTTGTTCACCCTCCTGCTGCTCTGCGTGCGGCCGGCGCCGGCGGCGCCGCTGCAACTGGCGCGCGACGCCCAGGTGATCGAGGCCTGGACCGCCGTGGCCGTCCTGCACGACCCGGACAGCCGCCTGGACGCGGCGGCCGCGCTGGCGGCGCCGCAGCGCTTCGAGCGGCCGCGCACCGCCCGTGCCAGCCTGGGCATGCTGCCCGGGACCACCTGGCTGCGCATCCCGGTGACGGTGCCGCAGGACGCCACCAATGGCTGGGTGCTGCAGGTCGACTACGCGCTGCTCGACGAACTGGACGTCTACCTGGCCCGCCCGGAGGGCCTGGAAAAGGTCGCCAGCCTGGGCCGCATGCAGGCGCCATCCGGCGAATCGCTCGCCGGCCGGGTGCCCGGCGCCCTGCTGCGCCTCACGCCAGGCAACGACTACACGGTCTTGTTGCGCGTGCGCTCGGTGGGCCCCAAGATCCTGCCGATCACCTTCATGCAGCCGCACGCCGTGCTGCCCGAGGCGCTGGGCGAGCAAATCCTGCAAGGGATGCTGCTGGGCCTGCGCATCACCCTGTTTCTGTACGCGATCGGCCAATGGATCACGCTGCGCGACCACCTGTTCGGCAAGTACGCGCTGCTGGCGGCCGGGGTCACCGTGTACTCGGCCGCCTGGTTCGGCATCGCCGGCCAGTACGTCTGGCCCGGCAACGCCTGGCTGCTCGAACACGGGGCCGGCCTCGCCTCGATCCTGGCGTCATGCGGCGCCTACCTGTTCGTCGAGCAGTCGCTGGCCCGCCCCGGGCGCGACCGCATCTTCAGTGTGCTGATGAAGACGCTGGCGGCGCTGTGCGTGGTGACGGCGCTCGGCTTCGGCTTCGGCCTGATCAGCCATCGCTACCTGGTCATGATCGTCGGCACGCTCGGCATCATGCCGATGCTGCTCGGCCTGCCCGGCGCCTTCCGCCGCGCACGCAACGGCGACATGGTCGGCACCTATTTCCTGATCGGCTGGGCCGGCGCCTTCGCCTGCGCCTTGATCACCGCCCTGCTGATCAACGGCAGGCTGCCGGCCAACTTCTGGACCATGCACGCGCTGGTGTTCGGCAGCACCTTCGACATGCTGGTCTTCATGCGCATCCTGGGCCTGCGCACCAAGGCGATCCGGGAAGCGATGCTGCGCGCCGAAGCCAGCACCCGCATGAAGTCCGAATTCCTGGCCAATATGAGCCATGAGATCCGCACCCCGATGAACGCGATCATCGGCATGAGCCGGCTGGCCCTGATGAGCGAGCCGGCGCCCGCCTTGCGCAACTACCTGGGCAAGATCCTCGGCGCGGGCGAACACCTGATGGGCATCATCAACGACATCCTCGACTTCTCGCGCATCGAGGCCGGCAAACTGCACCTCGAGGAAGTGCAGTTCGACCTGGACGAGCTGCTCGAACACCTGTCCAGCCTCACCGCGGTGAAGGCCGAGGCCAAGGGCCTCGAACTCGTGTTCCGGGTCGGGCCGGGCGTGCCGACGCAACTGGTCGGCGACCCGCTGCGCCTGGGCCAGGTCCTGATCAACCTGACCGGCAACGCCGTCAAGTTCACCGAGCATGGCGAGATCGTGGTGGCGGTCGAGGCGGTCAAGACCGTGGCCGGACGCGTGACGCTGGCGTTCTCGGTCAGCGACACCGGCATCGGCATGACCGAGGAAGCCATCGGGCGCCTGTTCCAGTCGTTCAGCCAGGCCGACAGCTCGACCACCCGCAAGTATGGCGGCACCGGGCTTGGCCTGTCGATCTCGCGCCAGCTGGTGGAACTCATGGGTGGCGACATCGCGGTGCGCAGCGCGCCGCGCAAGGGCAGCCGCTTCACCTTCAGCGTGCCGCTCGGGATCGCCGACGGCCAGGCGACCGCCGCCGCCTCCACCGTGCGCCAGGCCCTGCTGCAGGACGTGCGCGCGCTGGTGGTGGACGACAGCGCCAGCGCCCGCGGCGCGCTGTCCGAGATGCTGGCCGGCCTCGGCATGCGCGCCGACGCCGCGGCCTCGGGCGAGGATTGCCTGGCGTTGCTGGGCCGCGCCGAGGCCGCCGGCCAGCCCTACCAGGTCGTGCTGATGGACTACCTGATGCCGGGGCTGGACGGGATGGAGACGATCCGCCGCATCCGCCGCTGTGCGCAAGAACACGGGCACGACTGCCCGCCGCCCGCGATCCTGATGATCTCGGCCTGCACCCGCGAGACCGTGATGGAAGAGGAAGGCGAACTGCCGGTCGACGCCTTCCTGCACAAGCCGGTCGGTCCCGCCCTGCTCTATCACAGCCTGCTGCAAGCCCTGCACCCGCAGCTCGGCCCCTTCGAACCTATGGAAAAATATTTGCCGGCCATGGCCGACCTGCCGCGCCTGGACGGCGCCCGCATCCTGCTCGCCGAGGACAATGCCAACAACCGCGAGGTGGCGCTCGAGTTCATGGCCGCCGCCCGCATGCAGGTGGACGTCGCCTTCAACGGCGTGGAGGCGGTGCGCATGGCGCGCGCCGGCGACTACGACCTGGTGCTGATGGACATCCAGATGCCCGAGATGGACGGCCTCACGGCCACCCGCGAGATCCGCCTCGACGCGCGCCTGCGCGAACTGCCGGTCGTGGCGATGACGGCGCATGCGCTGGCCAGCGACCGCGCATTGAGCCGGCTGGCCGGCATGAACGACCACGTGACCAAGCCGATCGATCCCGACCTGCTGTTCTGCACCCTGCTCAAGTGGATCGATCCGGCGCGCCTCGAGGGACGCCCGGCGCCCGAGGGCAGCCAGGGCGCCGCCGCGCCGCAGGCCGCGCGCCGGGAGCCGGACCCCGCTGCGGCGGCGCTGCCGGCGGTGCCCGGCATCGACTGGCGCCTGGCCCTGGACAAGGTCGACGGCCAGCGCCGCCGCCTGGAAAAGCGCGCCGGCAGCTTCGTGCGGGAATACGCCGCCGCGCCGCGCATCCTGCGCGACGCGCTGGCGGCCGGCGACCACCCGCGCCTGCAGGCGCTGGCGCACAACCTGAAGTCGAGCGCGGCCTACGTCGGCGCCTTCGAACTGGCCGGCGCCGCCAGCCGGCTCGAGCAGGACCTGCGCGCCGGCCAGCTGGAACGGGTCGGCACCCAGGTGCCGGCGCTGGTGACGGCCGCCGAATCGGTGCTGGCGGGCCTGGCCCAGCTGGCCGCCGCCACCCTGCCGAAACCGAGCGATCCCGAGGCGCTGGCGGCCGTCATCGCGCGCCTCGACCGCCACCTGCGCAATGACGACGCGCGCGCCGAGGACGCGCTGGCGCAGCTCGAGGCCCTGCTCGCGGTGAGCGTCGACCCGAACCTGTACGACGCCGCGCTCGATGGCGTGCGGCGCGCGGTCGCCGATATCGAGTATGCTGCCGCGTTGGCGCCGCTGTCCGCGCTGGCGACGCAACTCGACCTCAGTCATAGCCTGAGCCCCAGCCTCAGCCTCGAAAGCAGCCGATGAACGTAGTGGAGACGCAGAAAGTCCTGGTGGCGGACGACGACGCCATCAACCGCGAAGTGCTGGGCGAATTGCTCAAGCCCGAATACACGGTGCTGCTGGCCCGTAACGGCGCCCAGACCCTGGAGCGCGCCGCGCGCCACCTGCCCGACCTGATCCTGCTGGACGTGATGATGCCCGACATGGACGGCTACGCCGTGCTGCGCAGCCTGCGCGACGACCCGCGGACGGCCCAGATCTCGGTGATCTTCATTTCGGGCCTCGACCGCCCCGAAGACGAGGCCAACGGCCTCAAGATGGGCGCCTCGGACTATATCGTCAAGCCCTTCAACCAGACCGTGGTGATGGCGCGCGTGGCGCTGCACCTGCAGGTGGTGCGCCAGCGCCGCATGCTGGAACGGCTGGCGAACATCGACGGCCTGACCGAACTGGCCAACCGGCGCCGCTTCGACGAGATGTACAACCTCGAATGGCAGCGCGCGCGGCGCTCGAGCCGGCCGCTGTCGCTGGCCCTGCTCGACATCGACGCCTTCAAGCAGTTCAACGACCGCTACGGCCACCCGGCCGGCGACCGCGCGCTGCGCTCGGTGGCGCGGGTGGCCGGCGCCGCCATGCGCCGCCCGGGCGACCTGGCGGCGCGCTACGGCGGCGAGGAATTGCTGCTCCTGATGCCCGACACCGACACGCTCGACGCGCGCCGGGTGGCCGAAGGGGTGCGCGAGGCGGTGGCCGCCCTGAACATCGCGCACGAGGCGTCGAGCGTGGCGCCGCTGCTGACGGTGAGCATCGGCGGCGCCACGGTCGATCCGGACAGCGACGAACAGCAAGCCGAGCTGTTCGAGGCGGCCGATGCCGAGCTGTACCGCGCCAAGCAGAACGGTCGCAACCAGGTCTGGTGGCGCGACGGCGGCGCCGCCGTCTGAAGATTACTGGGCCTTCGCCCGCTTCTTGAAGGTCGCGACCCGGTACAGGTACCAGCCGAGCAGGCCGATCAGGATCGCCTTCGACACTGGATCGACATACTGCGCCACCCGTTCGTACTGGCTTTCGAGCATATAGCCGGCGCCGGTCAGGATGCCGGTCCAGACCAGCGAGCCGACGGTCGAATACAGCAGGAACTGCCCCATCGGCATGCCGGCAAGGCCGGCCGGGACCGAGATCAGGGTGCGGATGGCCGGGATCAGGCGTCCGAACAGCACGACCTTGCGCCCATGTTTCTCGAATGAATCCATCGCATGCTCGATGTCGCCGTGGGTGACGGTCATCCAGCGCGCATGCTTGTCGGCGAATTTTTCCAGTCGCTCCTTGCCGTAGACCTTGCCGGCGTAATACCAGGGCAAGGCCCCGGCCACCGAGCCGGCGGTGCCGGCGATCAGCACGCCGATCACGTTCAGGTCGCCGCGCGCCGCCACGAAGCCGGCGAACGGCATGATCAGCTCGGACGGGATTGGCGGGAAGATATTTTCCAGCGCCATCAAGGCGAACACGGCCAGATAGCCGCCGCTCTGCATGAATTCGGTGATGAAATCGAACACGGGGCACTCCCACTGGTTAGGCAGTCTCCACCATATCCGCTTCGATCGTGCGCTTCTGTTCGCTTTCGTACGGATCGACGCCGACGCCCGGCCGGTGCAGGCAGCGCCAGACATGGGGCGACAGGCCGATCACCTCGTGGAAAGTGCGGGTGAAATGCGACTGGTCGCAGAAACCATGGGCGTGGGCGATGGTCGTGAGCGGCGTGTCCGAGCTGACCATCGCCTCGCAGGCCGCCGCCAGCCGGCGCCGGATCACGTACATGCGCGGCGGCACGCCGACGCTGTGCTTGAAGGCGCGCGTGAAATGGCTGACGCTCAGGCCCAGTGTCGCCGCCAGGCTGGCCGTGCGCAGGGTGGCGCCCAGGTTGGCGTCGATGTAGTCGGTGATCCGCCTGACCTGCCAGCGCGGCAGGCCGCCGTGGCAGGGTTTGGCGGCTTGCCCCCCGGCGGCGGGCTGGAAAGAAAGGGCGACGGGGATCGATAGCGCGGTCTGCATGGTGCTCTCCATGGTGGTCGTGTTCGAGACGATCTGGGCAGAATGTTGCCGCCCGCTGGAGATGTTGCACAGACAAGATAGGGCCCCCGCCTACCCCCACTAAAGTGGGGGGGGGCGGGTTCAGGCCGCGCCGGCGTCCGGGAGTACCGCTCAGAAGGTTACCTCGATCAGTTGTGGCGGCAATGCAAGGCGCGTGACGCCGATGAGGTTGCTCGCGCATTGTGGTTGGTCCATGCCGTAGAATTCTTTCCTGACCTTGCCTGCCACGGCAAAGGCAGCGGCGACGTCCAGCACGTACAGCGTTTCCTCGACGACGTCGTCGAGGGTCGCGCCAAATCGGGCCAGCAGGTCGACCGCATTGCGGTAGGTCTGGCGCATCTGTTCTTCCATGCCGCCGAAGTCAGTTGGCCGGCCCTGGGCGTCGAGCGGCGCAGGCGCGACCAGTCGGCCGTCCTTGTCGTGCCCCAGCTGGCCGGACAGGTAGACCACGTCCTTGACCTGCACCGCCTGGCTGTAGCCGTAGATGGATTCCCATGGGACGCCATGATTGGCGGTTTTCTTGCTAAGCGTAGGGTTCTTGCTCATTCTGCGTGCTCCAGGTTCGTTATCGAAGTCGGTGTGCACACCGGGCAGTCCGGCGCCGCAACCGTCATCGATTCTGGCAAACGCAGTGCCCGGCCGTATTGCAGAAATCTGCTGTCGCGGTCAGTCCCGGTCAGATTTCGAGGAACCCGCGCTCGATGCCGATGGTCACCGCATGGGTGCGATTATTGGCGCCCAGCTTGTCCATGATGCTGCGCAGGTGGCCCTTGACCGTGTCTTCGGACAGGTTCAGGGCGGCCCCGATCTGCTTGTTGCCGTTGCCGCGGGCGATCAGCTCCAGCACCTGCAGCTCGCGCACCGTCAGGCTTTCCTGGCCCAGGTGGCGCGCCAGCTCGCCGGCGATCTCGGAGGGGATGTAACGGTGGCCGGCGGCCAGCATGCGGATCGCGTCGGTCAGTTCCTTGCGCAGGGAGCTCTTGAGCAGGTAGCCCTGGGCGCCGCTCTTGATCGCCTGCATGGCGCGGGCGTCGCCGCGGAAGGTGGTCAGGATGGCCAGGCAGGCCTGGGGGAATTCGGCGCGGATCGCGGCGATCGCATCCATGCCGTTCAGGTGCGGCATCTGCAGGTCGATCAGGGTGACGTCGGGCCGCAGCTTGCGGTAAAGCGCGACGGCCTCCAGGCCGTCGGCCGCTTCGCCCGCCACCCGCATGTCGGGCTGGCTGGAGATCACGGCCGCGATCCCCTCGCGCATCAGGGGATGGTCGTCGGCGATCAGGACATCGATGGTGCGCTGTTGACTGTTCACGGTGCTCCTCTTCTTGTTCTTGGCTGGCGACGGGCATCATGCCAGCGCCGCCATGCGGCGTCCAGTCAGGACTGCCCGCCTTCTATCCGGTTCGGCACCAGCCACAGCGCCGCCAGCAGCACGTGGATCACCGCCGCCAGCGGCGGGTGCCACAGCGCCACCACCACCGCCAGCGCATACATGGCCAGCGACAGCCGGTTCTTGGCGTTCTGCCAGGTGTGGGCATGGTCCAGGCCGGCCAGCGCGCCCAGGCGCCACGACAGCAGCATGAACGACACCGAACACAGGAACAGCACCACGCCGTACAGGGCCACCGGCGCCGGCGCGGTCGGATGCTCGGCCACCCAGGCGGTCACGAACGGCATCAGGGACATCCAGAACAGCAGGTGCAGGTTGGCCCACAGCGTGGCCCAGTCGACCCGTTCCACGCGCTCGAACAGCGCGTGGTGGTTGACCCAGTAGATGCCGACGTAGACGAAACTGAGCGCATAGCGCAGCCAGCCCGGCACCACGGCCAGCACGTCGCTGGCCGCGGTGCCGTGCGGAGGCGTCAGCTCCAGCACCATGATGGTCAGGATGATGGCGATCACCCCGTCGCTGAACGCCTCCAGGCGGGTCTTGGTCATGCCGTTGCCCGAGCGCCGTCCAGGCCGGGCCGCAGCAGGTGCAGGCACAGGATCGCCACCGGCACGATCAAGGCCACGAAGCCGGCCGCCAGGAACAGGAAAGCGCCCGCCGCGCAGCCGATCGCGAAGCCGAACAGCGGCCAGAAGAACTTGCTGCAGCGCGCCGTGGTGGCGGCGTCGCCGGCGCCGCGCAGCTGGTCGACGGTATCGATCACCAGCTGGGTCACGTTACCGGTCATCATCGAGGTCGGCGCCAGGTGGGCCAGCAGCAGCTTGCTGGCCGCGCTGTGGGCGCCCATCGCCGCGGTGCCGAGCAGGCCGGCCGCCATGGCCAGCGCCGACATGTCGCGCGCCACCGGCTCGGACAGCATGCCGCAGGCCATGAAGCCGATCAACAGGACCAGCTGCAGCAGGTACGAGGGCCGGTGCGCATCGACGCCACGCCGCTCGCACGACGCCACCAGCAGGCGCGCCGCGGCGATGCCGAGGATGAAGGCCGGGAAGGCCAGGATCTTCAGCAGCGACGGAATGTTCGCCGGATCGGCCAGCGAAGCGCCGAGCAGCACGAAGTTGCCGGTGACGTGGGCCGTGAACAGGCCGAACAGGCCGATGAAGCCCAGGGTGTCGACATAGCCGCCGAGGAAGCCCATATTGAAACCCTGCAGGCGCGATGGAACTGGAGTAGCGGCCATCATCAGAACGCGAAGCAGCTGCAACCCAGCGCGCCCCAGAAGCCGCTGAAATCGGATACCGGCATGTTCGAACGCCGCGCCGTGTCATGACTGTGGGCATGCACGCCGCATGGACCGCTGCACTGGTGCGGCAGCGCCTTCTGCTGCGCCTGCGGCTCGACCTTCCTCCAATGGCCCGGCACCTTGCTCACCGGCGACCACTCGGGCAACACCGGAATCGGCGGCGGTCCGAGGCTGGTGAATTCGGCGGCGCCGTACACGATACGGCCGCCGACCACGGTCAGCACCGATTCGATCGCCTTGATCTCTTCGGCGTCGATGCTGAAGAAGTCCCGCGACAGCACGGCCAGGTCGGCCAGCATGCCTTCGCGGATGCGCCCCTTGCGCTCCTGCTCGCTGGAGAACCAGGCGCTGCCCGCGGTCCACAGTTCCAGCGCGACCTGGCGCGGCAGGTGGCCGGCGCTGCCGTACAGCGGCAGGCCGCCGACGGTGCGTCCGGTCACCAGCCAGTACAGCGAGGTCCACGGGTTGTAGCTGGCCACGCGGGTGGCGTCGGTGCCGGCGCCGACCGGCACGCCGGTTTCCAGCATCTTCTTCACCGGCGGCGTCGCCTTGGCGGCGTCGGCGCCGTAACGGTCGACGAAATACTCGCCCTGGAACGCCATGCGGTGCTGGATCGCGATGCCGCCGCCGAGCGCGGCGACGCGGTCGATATTGCGCTGGGTGATGGTCTCGCAGTGGTCGAACATCCAGTGCAGGCCGTCGAACGGGATGTCGCGGTTGACCTTCTCGAACACGTCGAGCATGCGCGAGATCGATTCGTCATAGGTGGCATGCAGGCGGAACGGCCAGCGCTGGGCCACCAGGTGGCGCACCACGCGTTCCAGCTCGTCTTCCATGCCGGGATCGAGGTCGGGCCGCGGCTCCAGGAAATCCTCGAAGTCGGCCGCCGAGAACACCAGCATCTCGCCGGCGCCGTTGTGGCGGTAGTAGTCGCTGCCCTGCCCCGGCGTCACCATGCCGGTCCAGCGCTGGAAGTCTTCCAGTTCCTGGCCCTTGTTCTGGGTGAACAGGTTGTAGGCGATGCGGATGGTGAGCTGGCCGGCCTTGTCGAGTTCCTCGATGACGGCGTAGTCTTCGGGGTAGTTCTGGAAGCCGCCGCCGGCGTCGATCGCGCTGGTCAGGCCCAGGCGGTTCAGTTCGCGCATGAACTGACGGGTCGAGTTCAGCTGCAGGTCATAGGGTAGCTTGGGGCCCTTGGCCAGGGTGGCGTACAGGATCATCGCATTCGGACGCGCGATCAACATGCCGGTCGGGTTGCCGGCGCCATCGCGCACGATTTCGCCGCCCGGGGGATTCGGCGTGTCTTTCGTATAGCCGACCGCGCGCAGGGCCGCGCGATTGAGCAAGGCGCGATCGTACAGGTGCAGGATGAACACCGGCGCATCCGGCGCGGCGGCGTTGATTTCGTCGAGAGTCGGCATGCGGCGCTCGGCGAACTGGAATTCGTTCCAGCCGCCCACCACCCTTACCCATTGCGGATGCGGCGTGCGGTCGGCCTGTTCCTTCAGCATGCGCAGGGCGTCAGCCAGCGACGGCACGCCTTCCCAGCGCAGTTCGAGGTTGTAGTTGAGCCCCCCGCGGATCAGGTGCAGGTGCGAGTCGTTCAGGCCGGGCACCACGGTGCGGCCATTGAGGTCGATCACCTGGCTGCCGTCGCGGCGGTGGCGCATCACGTAGTCGGTGTCGCCCACGGCCAGGAAGCGGCCGTCCTGGATGGCGACCGCGCTGGCCTGGGGCTGTTCGCGGTCGATCGTGTTGAAGCAACCGTTGATCAGGATGAGCGGCGGGGTCGATTGCCCGCCCGCGCTGGACTGTGCTTGGTTCATGCGTGTACTCCAAATGTCGCCGGGCGCGACGCGTCCGGCGGGTTTGCGGCAACCGCCGCGCGCTTTGGAGGGCGTGCGGCGGCGAGGACTTCTATGCTTGCGGGCCGATCAACGGGCCGATCAACGGGCCGGGACGGGCGCCAGCACCTCGTGCGTGCCCTGGGCGCGCGCCGGCGCCTTGTGCACCATGGTGTAGGCGTAGTCGACGCCCATGCCGTAGGCGCCGGAGTGCTCGGTGACGATCTTCATCACCGCGTTGTAGGTGTCGCGGTGGGCCCAGTCGCGCTGCCACTCGAGCAGCACCTGCTGCCAGGTCACCGGCACCACGCCGGCCTGCACCATGCGCAGCATGGCCATGTCGTGGGCTTCCTTGCTGGTGCCGCCCGAGGCGTCCGACACCATGTAGATCTCGTACTCGCCTTCGAGCATCGCGCACAGGGCGAAGGTGGTGTTGCACACTTCGGTCCACAGGCCGGCCACGATGACCTTCTTGCGGCCGCTGGCCTCGAGCGCGTCGCGCACCTTCTGGTCGTCCCACGAATTCATCGAGGTGCGCTCCAGGATCTGGTGGCCCGGGAACACGTCCAGCAGCTCGGGATAGGTGTTGCCGGAGAACGATTCGGTTTCGACGGTGGTGATCGTGGTCGGGATGTCGAACACCTTGGCCGCCTTGGCCAGGCCGACGACGTTGTTCTTCAGGGTCTGGCGGTCGATCGACTGCACGCCGAACGCCATCTGCGGCTGATGGTCGATGATGATCAGCTGCGAATTCTGCGGGGTCAGGACTTCGAGTTTTGGACTGCTCATGATGTTCTCCTTGTTGGTGATGAAACTTGACGGATCAGCCCTGGCGCCGGCCGTCATCGACGCCAGGCTCCGGCGCCTTGGCGGCGACGCCGGTGATCTTGGGCTTGCATTCGCTGGCGAACCAGCTGGCGGTGACCGGCGCGCCGTCCATCAGGCGCTTGGCCACCGGGACGATCTGTTCGCCGATCAGCATGCCCAGCAGGCCGACCAGCGCGATGGCGGGCGGCGCCGGCGAGCGTACGTTGATCAGGCCGTACAACAGGCCGGCCAGGATGCCGGCGCCCAGTGAAATCAGATACATGTTCAGCTCCTAGTCGCGGGTGACGCCGCACCGGCGCCCATTCATTCCAGTATCGTTAGACCATCGCCGCGGCGATAGAATCAGATTGCTATTTTCAGCAGCCGGGGGCTTGGTGCGGAGCGGGCCTTGGCGCTACCATGGCGCCATCACGCACCATGGGACAGACAATTGCTCAAGCTCAGCCTCGACGCCCTCCAGATCATCGAAACCATCGCCCGCCGCGGTTCCTTCGCCGGGGCCGCGAAAGAACTGTTTCGCGTGCCATCGACCATCTCCTACACCGTTTCCAAGCTCGAGGACGACCTGGGCGTGCGCCTGTTCGACCGCTTCGGCCCCAAGGTGACGCTCACCCCCGCCGGCCAGGAACTGCTCAAGGAGGGCCGCTACCTGCTGCGCGCCGCCGGCGACCTCGAATCGCGGGTGCGGCGCGTGGCCTCGGGCTGGGAGACCGAGATCGCCCTGGGCATGGATTCGGTGTTATCGAGCGGCGCCCTGCAGCCGGACATCGAAGCCTTCTATGGCGTGGCCGACCAGACCCGGCTGCGCATCGTGCGCGAGTCGCTGTCGGGCACCTGGGACGCGCTGCTCGACCGCCGCGTCGACCTGCTGGTGGGCGCCGCCGGCGAGGGCCCGTCGGGCGGCGGCTATACCGCCGAACCGCTCGGCACCAGCGCCTTCGTGTTCACCGTCGCCCCGCACCATCCGCTGGCGCGGCTCGCGCATCCGCTCGACAAGACCGACCTGCTGCCCTACCGGGCGATCTCGGTCTCGGACTCGGCGCGCGTGCTCGGCGCGCGCACCGTCGGCCTGCTGTTCGGGCAGGAGACGCTGGCGGTGCCCGATATGCGCACCAAGTACGAGTTCCAGGTCCAGGGCCTCGGCTTCGGCTTCCTGCCCGAGGCATGGGCGCGACCGGCCATCGACCAGGGATTGCTGGTCGAAAAACAGGTGGTGGAACCGAAGGCCGACGAGACCTTCTATCTCGCCTGGCGCAGCGGCGAGGATGGCGCCGCGCTCAAGTGGTGGATCGAGCGCATGCGGACCGGCGCGACGTTCGCCCGCATGCTGCCCGATCCCTGCGCGGGGCCCGCAGGGGCTTAGTTTGCCGCTTGAACGGCGTCGGTGTGGATGTGGATCGTGCCGGACAGGGTCTTGTGGACCGGGCACTTGTTGGCGATGTCGAGCAGGCGCGCGCGTTCGTCCGCGCTCAGCTGGCCGACGAATTCGATATGGCGGCGCAGCTCGTAGGCGCCGTCCTGCTGGCCATGGTCGATGGCGACCCGCACGTCGTCGAGCTGCATGCCCTTGCGTTTGGCATACATCGTCACGGTCAGCGCGGTGCAGGCGGCCAGGGAGGCGGCCAGGAGATCGTGCGGCTCGGGACCGCTGGCGTCGCCGCCGAAGGCTTCGGGAGCGTCGGCGATTAGCTCGTGCTTGCCGATCCGGATCCTGTATTGAAGCTTGTCGTTGCCGCGGGTGGTCGTCACTTGCATGGTTATCTCCTGTTATCGTGGTGTTCCCGGCGCCGCCCCGCTGGCGGGGCGGCGTATGACGCGGCTGCTTATTGCGGCAGGTCGAACAATAATACTTCGGCGCCGGCGGCCTGGGCCAGGGTCACGGCCTCTTCACCGGTCACCTTCAGCGCGTCGCCGCCTTCCAGGGCGATGCCATTGACCGTCACCTGGCCGCGCACCACGTGGACATAGGCCTGGCGGCCGGCGCCCAGGGCATGCTCCACTTTATCGTCGCCATCGAGGATGGTCGCATACAGGGCGGCATCCTGGCGGATCGAGACCGAGCCTTCGCGGCCGTCGGGCGATCCGATCAGGCGCAGCTTGCCGGTCTTGTCGGCGGTGTCGAAGTGCTTCTCTTCGTAGCGCGGCTCGGCGCCGCCCACGTTCGGCATGATCCAGATCTGCAGGAAGTGCACGCCCTCGGTCTTCGAGTGGTTGTACTCGCTGTGCACCACGCCCGAGCCCGCGCTCATGATCTGCACGTCGCCGTAGCGCAGCACCGAGCCGTTGCCCATGCTGTCCTTGTGTTCCAGCGCGCCGTCGAGCACATAGGAGATGATCTCCATGTCGCGGTGGCCGTGCGAATCGAAACCGCGGCCGGGCTGCACCTTGTCCTCGTTGATGACGCGCAGCGGACCGAAGCCCATGTGCTTGGGATCGTGGTAGTGGCCGAAGGAGAAGGTGTGCTTCGAGTCCAGCCAGCCAAAGCTTGCGCCGCCGCGTTCATTGCTTTTACGTACGTTCAACATGGTGTCATCCTTTCGTGGTGGTGATCATCGATCCACTCGATCGCCAGGGCGGGGAATCCGCCGGCCGATACGTCTTGTGTTCGATGCGATGGAGTCATTATGCTCGCGCCACGAGGACTTGAAAAACGGATAATTTCACAGCCTTTCATCGAAATTTTCGAACATAGTTAAGAGACCCGGTGGGCGGCCACCACACCGCCACCCACCGGGCGCCGGGCGCCGGCCGGTTAGAACTTCAGGCTGGCGCGCGCATGGTAACAGCCGCCATTTATGCCAATGGGAAAGAACGCCAGGTACCTTGGCCGCGAGCAGGTCGCCGAATGCCAGCGGGTCGGACGGTGTGCCCGCGCCCGGCACCAGGCGGGCGCCCGGACTGGTTGCGTAGCCGCGCCCGCTGCGGCCTTTGCAGGCCAGGTCGCACGCGCGGAGGGCGCCTTCGCGCGCCAGTTAGTCGAGCAGCATCTGGTCCTCGCTGCTCAGCCGAACGTCGAGCTGGCGCGACTGGACCGAGTTGGCCAGCAATTCGGCGACGTGGCCGCGCATGTCGGGCTTGATCTGCGCCTCGCGCAGACGCCGCGAACAGCGCCCGTCATTTCTGCGCCAGGATCCATTTGGCCAGCGTCTTTGCCTCGGCATCGCTGACCTGCGGGTTGGCCGGCATCGGAATCGGGCCCCAGGTGCCGCTGCTGCCTTTCTGGATCTTCAGCGCCAGGCGCGCTTCGGCGCCGGCATCCTTCGCGTACTTGGCGGCGACGTCCTTGTACGAAGGGCCGACGAGCTTGCTCGCGACGGTGTGGCAGGCCATGCAGGCCTTGGCCTTGGCCAGGTCGGCGCTGGCGTGGGCCGAAGGGATGGCGGCGGCGGCGGCAAGGCTCGCGGCCAGGATCATGGTCTTCTTCATGTGTACTCCTCGATGGGCTGTAATGACAATGGGGCGCTGTGGCCGGGGACCGACAGCCTCGTCCCTGGCGCACCCGGCATGATAGCCGACAACAGGTCTTCATTGCGACCACCGGCAGAGATAGCCCTATCTGACTCCCTCATCCATCCGGCATGGCTAAAAATAAGAATGGGAATGATTCGTATTTGTGTTTAGAATGTTGCCGGCCTGACCTCTTTACATATCTTTACACCTGTAAATACACGCTCTTAACTACAACTACGGATAAATGATGCCTACCCCAACCCTTCACGCCCCGCTGCTGCGCCGTTCGCTCCTGAGCCTCGCCATCGGCGCCCTGCCCTTCGCCGCCCATGCCAATGCGGTCCCGGCCGACATGGCGACCGTCGTCGTCTCGGCCTCGGGCTTCGAGCAGACCATCCGCGAAGCGCCGGCCTCGATCACCGTGCTGACCCGCGAACAGCTCGAGCAGGAACGCTTCGGCAACCTGGCCCAGGCCCTGGAGAGCGTGGAAGGCATCGACGTCGCCGCCGCCGGCGACAAGACCGGCGGCTTGAACATCAGCGTGCGCGGCATGCCGAGCGACTACACCCTGATCCTGATCGACGGCCGGCGCCAGAACGCGGCCGGCAACGTGACCCCGAACGGTTTCGGCGGCACCTCGACCAGCTTCATGCCGCCGGTCAGCGCGATCGAACGCATCGAGATCATCCGCGGTCCGATGTCGACCCTGTACGGCTCGGATGCGATGGGCGGCGTCATCAATATCATCACGCGCAAGGTCGGCAAGCAGTGGGGCGGCACGGTGTCGGCCGACTACACCCTGCAGGAGGAATCCAGGTTCGGCGACGTCAAGGGCGCCAAGTTCTACCTCAACGGTCCGATCGCCAGCGACGTGCTGGGCCTGGCGCTGCGCGGCAGCGTTCTACGCCGCGACGAAGCGACGCTCAGCTACGACAACCAGAACGGCGAAGTGAACCTGAACATGGGTTCCAACCCGGTCAAGGCCGAGGTCGACAACGTCGGCGCGCGGCTGGCGTTCACGCCCAACCGTTACCACGAATTCACCCTGGACGCCGACCGCACCCGCCAGACCTACGACAATTCGCGCGGCCAGGTCGGCACCCAGAGCGTGCAAGGCGGCTACGGCCCCGAACAGAAGTACAACCGCGACCAGGCGACCCTGGCCTACAAGGCGCGCCTGCCGTTCGGCACCTGGGACAGCAGCTATATGGTCAACCAGACCGAAACCATCGGCCGCACCATCCCGCCCGGCACCCCGGGCATGGTGGCGGGCAGCGCGCGCACGCTGGAAGTCGAAAGCAAGGTGTTCGACACCAAGCTGATGGTCCCATGGGGAAATCACCTGACCACCATCGGCGCCCAGCACTGGGATGCCGAGATGATCGACGGCGTCGCGCCCGAAGCATTCGCTTTCACCCAAAAGGCGCTGTTCCTCGAAGACGAATGGCGCTTCCATGAGCGCTTGGCCCTGACCCTCGGCGCGCGCTACGACGACCACAGCATCTTCGGCGGCCAGACCAGCCCGCGCGCCTACCTGGTGTGGACGGCGTCGCCGCGCTGGACCGTCAAGGGCGGCATCAGCAAGGGTTACAAGACGCCGCGCGTCGAGCAGCTCTCGCCCGGCATCAACGGCTTCGGCGGCCAGGGCACGATTCCCCTGGTCGGCAGCCCGAACCTGAAACCCGAGACCAGCGTGACCACCGAACTCGGCGCCTATTTCGACAATGGCGCCGGATGGACCGCCAACGCGACCGTGTTCAACAACGAGTTCGAGGACAAGATCACCAGCGGCACCGGCCTGCTGAACTGTTCCTACCGCCTGGCGCCCAACCGCCCGGGTTGCGTCAGCTTCGGCAACTGGCCGAACGTCGACGCCTTCGGCCAGTCGATCAACGTCGACGAGGCGGTGACGCGCGGGCTGGAACTGGCCACCCGCTTCCCCATCGCCGCCGGCTGGGCCGCGAGCGCGAACTATACCTATACCGAGAGCGAGCAGAAAAGCGGCGCCAGCGCCGGCAAGCCGCTATCCGACACGCCCGAGCACGCGTTCAATGCGCGCCTGACCTGGGACATCACGCAGCAATGGAACACATGGCTGCGCGCCGAGTACCGCAGCGAGCGCTATCGCGACCCGGGCACCTCGGCCGCCACCCGCGCTGCCAAGGCGACGCTGGGCGACTACAAGGCCTACGGCATGCTGCACCTGGGCACCGCCTACCAGCTCAGCCCGGCCATCTCGATCAATGCCGCGATCTACAACCTGCTCGCCAAGGACTTCGTCGACTACCGTCCTTACCAGTCGTCGCCGACCGCGGCGCCGACCTATAGCAGCGTGTATGTCAACAATATGGATGGCCGGCGCCTGTGGGTGTCGATGAACGTCGACTTCTGACGCACACCGGTCAGCGCTTCTTCTTGCCCGGCTTCGGGCAGGGGAAGCGCCGGCGCAGCTCGGCCAGCACCAGCGGCGCCGCGTTCTCTTTGAGTTCGGCCGGTTTGCGCGTCGCCTTCAGGCGGCGCACCACGGCCAGGTTCAGTTCGTCGGGCAGCACGGGCCGCGCCAGGCACCATTCGCGGCCGTGGGCGCCGTCCTTGATGCCATTGAGGTAGGCCTCGACCTTCTCGCGGTTGATATAGTCGAGCTGGGTCTTCGGTTCCTTGAGCCGGTGCTCGACCACTTCCTGGCCGCTCATCGCATTGAATGGGTAGACGTAGGGAATCGATGCCTGCGCCCACAGCGGAAAGCAGGCCGCGATCCCGATCCAGGCGCACGCTGTCATTGCCGCTCCTGACAAACATTCGGCCTTCCATCGTGCTGCGCCGCTCCCTGCCGCCGCTTGCGGACCCTCAATCGTGCGCCAGCCGCAGGTCCGGGTCGGCCTCGAACACCTCGGCCAGCCAGTCGGCGAAGGCGCGCAGACGCGGATTGGCGATACGCCCCTGCGGATACAGCAGCGACACCGGCATCGGCGTCGGAGGCACGCCCGGCAACACCTCGACCAGCCGGCCCGCATGCGCGCGCAACTGGTAACGCGCCAGCTGGGTCAGCCCCAGGCCCTGCAAGGCGAGAATCAGGTTGGCGTCGGCGTCGTTGATGGCGATTCCCCCTTTCACGGCGACCTTGCGCAGCCCATCCGCTTCCTGGAATTCCCACTCGAAGGCGCGCCCGGTGCGGCCCGAGAAGTGAACGATGCCCTCGTGCCCCGCCAGCTCGTCGAGCGAGGCCGGCACGCCGCGCCGCGCCAGGTAGTCGGGCGTGGCCGCGACGGCGAAGCGCATCAGGCCGATGCGGCGCGCCACCAGGCTGGAATCCTGCAGCTCGCCCACCCGCAGCGCGCAGTCGATGCCTTCGCCGGTCAGGTCGACCAGGCGGTCGCCCATGCCGATGGAGAGGTCGATGCCGGGCCAGGCGCGGCGGAACTCGGCGATGCGCGGCAGCACGATGGCGCGGCCCAGTGCGCCCGGCAGGTCGATCCGCAGCCGTCCCTGCATGCGGCGCCCGTCGACGCCCAGGAAATCGGCTTCCGCCGTCTCGATCGCGGCCAGGATCGCGGCGCATTGTTCATAGTAGCGCTCACCGTCCTGCGTGAGCGACAGCCGGCGCGTGGTGCGCTGCAGGAGCTGGGCGCCAAGGTGACGCTCGAGGTTCTGCATGGTCGCCGTCAGCGAGGCGCGCGGCAGGTTGAGCGATTCGGCGGCCTTCGTGAAGCTGTTCGCCTCGACGATCCGCACGAAGGTCCGCATCGCCTTCACCTTGTCCATGATTGTTCAGATTATATGAATTGTATGTGGGCATTATGCACTAATTATCTTTGCCTCATGCCTGCCTAGAATGGAACTGTTCGACTACCCTATCGAGGAGCAAGCCATGACAATCAACACCGAAGCACGGATATCGAGCGACATGACGCTGCTGCTGGCCGCCGCCGCCGGCATCATCGTCGCCAACCTGTATTACGCCCAGCCGCTGGTCGGCCCGATCGGGGCCGCCCTCGGCATGCCTCCGGGCGCCGCCGGCCTGATCGTCACCCTCACCCAGATCGGCTACTGCCTCGGCCTGCTGTTCATCGTGCCCCTGGGCGACCTGCTCGAAAACCGGCGCCTGATCGTGAGCGGCCTGGTCGCCACCGGCGCCGCGCTGGCGCTGGCCGCGAACGCCGGCACGGCCTGGCAGTTCCTGCTGGCGGCGCTGGCGATCGGGCTGGGCGCCGTGGTGGCCCAGGTGCTGGTGCCGTTCGCGGCCCATCTGGCGCCGGAGGCGACGCGCGGCCAGACCGTCGGCAAGGTGGTCAGCGGCCTGCTGCTGGGGATCATGGTGGCGCGGCCGGTGGCCAGCGTGCTGGCCGGCTTCGGCGGCTGGCAGGCCGTGTTCGGCATCGCCGCGGCGCTGGTGCTGCTGCTGGCCGTGGTGCTGCACCTCAAGCTGCCGCAGCGCCGGCCGGCCGCCACCCAGCGCTATGGCGCCCTGATCGCCTCGCTGTGGCCGGTGCTGGCCAACACCCCGGTCCTGCGGCGCCGCGCGCTGTACCATGCCGGCCTGTTCGGCGCCTTCAGCCTGTTCTGGACCGTGGCCCCGCAAGCCTTGTCCGGCCCGGACTTCGGCCTGAGCCAGAACGGGATCGCGCTGTTCGCCCTGGTCGGCATGGCCGGCGCGGTGGCCTCGCCGATCGCCGGCCGCCTGGCCGATGCCGGCCATACCCTGGGCGCGACCGCGATCGCGCTGGCGGTCGGCGCGCTGAGCTTCCTGCTACCGTTGTTCGCTCCCCATTCGAAGCCGCTGGCGCTCGGCCTGCTGGCCGTGGCCGCCATCGTGCTCGACGCCGCGGTCGCCGCCAACCTGGTGCTGGGCCAGCGCGCGCTGTTCGCCCTCGGCGCCGAGATCCGCAGCCGCCTGAACGGCCTGTACTTCGCCCTGTTCTTCGCCGGCGGCGCGCTCGGTTCGGCGCTCGGCGGCTGGGTCTATGCCCAGTATGGCTGGCATGCGGCGCTGGTGACCGGCATGCTGCTGCCGGCGCTGGCCCTGCCGGCCTGGCTGTGGGAAGCGGCCGAGCACACGGCCAGCCGCCAGCAAGCCTGAAGCGCGCCTGCGTGTCGCAGCCGGATGTGATTTAATCAAGCATCGCACCGACACCAGGAACACGCATGCAAGCCAATGACACCACCCCGCCGGCCGCGCCGGCGGAACTCGACGAAGCCACCCTCGAATGGGTGCGCAAGGTATTCCAGCACGCCCGCGCCGGCGAAGCCGAACCGCTCGGCGCCCTGCTGGCCCAGGGCCTGCCGCCCAATCTGCGCAACGAACGCGGCGACAGCCTCCTGATGCTGGCCTGCTACCACGGCCACCACGACGCCGCGCGCGTGCTGCTGGAGCACGGCGCCGATCCGCAACTCATGAACGACGCTTCCCAGACCCCGCTGCATGGCGCCGCCTTCAAGGGCGACCTGGCGGTGACGAAGCTGCTGCTGGACCACGGCGCCATCGCCGACCATGCGGGACCGTCCGGCAAGACCGCGCTGATGTTCGCCGCGATGTTCAACCGGGTCGAGATCGCCCGCCTGCTGATGGAGCGCGGCGCCGACCCGTCACGGCGCGATGCCGACGGCGTCAGCGCCTTCGACGCGGCGCAGCGCATGGGCGCGGCCGACACCGCGGCGCTGCTGGCGCCGACAGCCTGAGTCAGCGCCCTGGCCGCCGGCGCAGGGTGAGCCAGGCCGCGGCCAGGCCCAGGCCGGCGAGCAGCACGCTGGACGGCTCGGGCACTTCGCCCTCGAGCGGCTCGCCCACCAGCAGGCCGGTGGAGCCCGAGCAGGCCGGTCTTTCGTAGGCGCAGCCGAACGGCTCGTCGCTGTGCGCGTTCAGCACCGTGAACAGGCTGCCCGTGCTGCCCAGCGTGAAGTGCGAATTGCCGTCGGTGGCGAAGATCTCGCCGCTGAGCACGCCGCCAGGCAGGAAGGTCACGTCCAGCCTGATCTTGTCATAGTAGTGCTGCGGCAGCTGGCGGTAGCCGTAGTCGATGTAGTTGTGCCGGTACTCGCCCGAGAACGGCTCTTCGTACCAGTAGCGCAGCGACAGCAGGCTGTCCTGGGGATCCAGGCACGGCCCGTCCAGGTCGCACATATTGGTGAAATCGAGGTAGAGGCTGCCCTGCGCGACCGCCGCATCGGAAAACACCAGCTCCAGGTTGAGGCCAGGCGGCATCGACTCGGATGCCTCGACCTGCTGCCAGGAATAGGTCACGGTGGCCTGCGCCGGCTGGGCCAGCAGTGCGGCCGCGAACAACAACGGGGTGATACGCCACATCGACATGCTCCTCATGGTTACTCACTATGGATGAGCAAGAACCGGGCCTGTGACCTTCGCCTCAGCAACTCCTTGATTTGACGAAAGATTTTTCGCCGATTGTCAATACGTAGGCGGCGAGTGTTAAATATCTCGACAGCTCATCCGTTCGGACCAGGTCCAGACAGTGGCTGCCGGCGAGGCCCTCCCGCCTTCAGCCGGCGGGCGTGTACTTGCGCACCGCCACCGGGCGCTCGACCAGCGCCGGCAGGTCGGCCACCAGGGCCGCCATGTGCGCGCTGGCGTCGTGCAGCGCCACCGCCTCGGCATCGCGCCAGTATTCCACCATGATGAACTCACGCGGGTCTTCGGTCGAGCGCTGCAGCTCGTACAGGATGCAGCCGGCTTCCTTGCGGGTTTCCATCGTCATCGCGTGCATGCGCGCCGCGAGCGCGGCTTCCTGGCCCGCCCTGGCGTACAGGGTGGCGATGATCGTCACTTGCTGGTTCATATTCTTCCTTCGTGTCGGAGGCGCCATGGCTTGGGAGTGCCTGGCGCCGCCACGCAGTATAGGATGAACCGCGCGCATCTGCCGGCCGGCCCGCGATTTCCACTCCGGCATCAGCATCCCCTATAATCGTAGCCGCCCCGGCCCCGCCCGCGGGCGAGCTTCCACCACTACTTAGGATTCCGATGAAAGCCCTGCCTCTTGCCGTATTGCTCCTTGCCTCCGGTTCCGCGCTCGCCAACGACGCCGCGCTCCTGAAATGCCGCGCCGTGAGCGACGTCGCGGCGCGCGTGGCCTGCTATGACGCGATTCCCCTTGGCGCGGCCAGTCCCGCGGCAGGCGCGCAGGCGGCTGGCGCGCCAGTGGCGGCGGCCCGCGCCGAGCAAAACTTCGGCATGGAAGCGGTGAAACAGCGCGAGGAGCAGCCCCAGTCGGTGCAGAGCACCATCGTGGGCAGCTTCGAAGGCTGGGGCCCGGGTTCCCGGATCCGCCTGGCCAACGGCCAGGTGTGGCGCGTCATCGACGGCAGCGACGCGGTCCTGGCGCCGCGCACCGACGTCAAGGTCAGCATGGAACGCAATCTGTTCGGCACCATCTTCATGCGCGTGGACGGCACCAACGCCTCGGCCAAGGTGCGCCGCGTCGAATGATCCAGTGAGTCAGGCCAGCGGGCGCGCCATGTAGAGCGCTCCCGCCGGATACGTGAGCAGGCCCGCATCGCCGGTGGCCCGCGCCGCGAAGCCGAAGCAGCTCCAGAAGCGCGTGCTGTCCTGCACCGAGACCAGCGCGGCATGGGACAACGCCAGATCGCGGCCGAGGTCCAGCAAGCGCTCCACCAGCGCCCGCGCCAGCCCGCGTCCGAGCGCGCGCGCATCGACCGCCAGGTCGTGCAGGTACAGCGTGTCGGCGTCCGGGGCGATCTCGAACGCCGCCCCCAGGTCGGTGACCCGCCCCAGGCGCGACGGGTAGGCGAACAGGTAGCCGCACACGCCGTCGGCGTCGCATGCGACCAGGCAGGTGGCGGCCGCCGCATCGAGCCGCGCCTGCACCACGGCCGCCGCTTCCTGCATCGCCGGCGGATAGCAGGCCGCCTGCACGCGCAGCACGGCATCGAGATCGGCGAACAGCATCGGACGGATATGCGTTGGCGTCGGCATCGGAACTCTGGAAAAAAGCGCGCATGGTAGCACGCCTGACATGCACGCTTGACGACATCGGCCACATCCATCATTCTATACATTCTGACAACATCGCCTTGCCGGCGCTGCCGACCCGGCGGCGCCGGAAACCAGAGCTGCCGCCGTCCCACCTGGCCGGTGTCGCGTGACGGACGGGCACTTCGCATCCAGCCCCTAACCGACAGGAATCACCCATGAGCAGCATCGCCCCGGCGCCCGCCGGCCGCATCGAATACATCCTCAACGCCAGCTGCCCGGCCGGCACCGGCATCGTCGCCGCCGTGGCGACCTTCCTCGCCGAGCGCGACTGCTATATCTGCGCGCTGGAACAGTTCGACGACGATTCGACCGCGCGTTTCTTCATGCGCGCCGTGTTTCGCCAGCAAGAAAACTCCCCACCGATCGACCGCATCCGCAGCGAGTTCGCCGACCTGGTCGCCGGCCGCCTCGAGATGCAGTGGAAGATGTTCGACCCGCTCGATCCGGTGCGCACCGTGATCATGGTCTCCAAGACCGACCACTGCCTGGACGACCTGCTGTACCGCCGCCGTAACGGCGAACTGAACATGCAGATCACGGCGGTGGTGTCGAACCACCTCGACCTGCGCCCGATGGTCGAACGCGAAGGCATCCGCTTCGTGTTCCTGCCGGTCACCAAGGACAACAAGACGCAGCAAGAGGCGCGCCTGTTCGAGATTTTCGAGGAGACCGGCTCTGAACTCGTGATCCTGGCGCGCTATATGCAGATCCTGTCGGACGAGCTGGCGCGGCGCCTGGCCGGCAAGTGCATCAATATCCACCACTCCTTCCTGCCCGGCTTCAAGGGCGCCAAACCCTACCAGCAAGCCTTCGACCGCGGGGTCAAGCTGATCGGCGCGACGGCCCATTACGCCACGCCCGATCTCGACGAGGGCCCGATCATCGAGCAGGTGCTGACCAGGGTCGACCACAACTACCGGGTCGACCAGCTGACCCGCGTCGGCCGCGACAACGAGTGCCTGGCGCTGGCGGCGGCGGTCAAATTCCACATCGAACGCCGCGTCTTTGTCGACGGCAACAAAACAGTGGTATTCCGCGGTCCCTGAGCAAAATAACAAGTTACCTCAAGAATAGGTGCGTCACCTAACTGTGACGCACCCGGCTGCACGGGTAAGGTCATGGCTTCTCATAGAGGGGAATGACCATGGAACTTCACCAGCAGTATCCGGTCCGCCTGCGTATCAACGGGCAGGACCGCGAATTCAACGTCGAGTCCTGGGTGACCTTGCTTGACCTGTTGCGCGAGCGCGCAGGCATGACCGGCACCAAGAAGGGCTGCGACCAGGGACAATGCGGCGCATGCACGGTGCTGGTGGACGGCAAGCGCATCAATTCCTGCCTGACCCTGGCGGTCATGCAGGACGGTAAAGAGATCACCACGGTCGAAGGCCTGGCCAACGGCGAAGACCTGCACCCGATCCAGCAAGCCTTCATCGACTGCGACGCCTTCCAGTGCGGCTACTGCACCCCTGGGCAGCTGTGTTCGGCCGTGGGCCTGATGAACGAGGACCAGGCCAGGTCGCGCGATGACGTGCGCGAACTCATGAGCGGCAATATCTGCCGTTGCGGCGCCTATCCGCAGATCGCGGACGCCGTGGTCCAGGTGATGGACCTGCGCAAGAAAGATAGCGGCGACAAGCCCGCCTTCACGACCGGGGCGGTGCTCGCATGAATCCATTCACCTTCACCCAATCGAAGGACCTCGACGGCGTGCTGGCGGCCTTGAGCGCCGGCGAAGCGCGCCCGATCGCGGGCGGCACCAACCTGCTCGACCTGATGAAGGAAGGCGTGATGCGCCCTTCGCAACTGGTCGACATCAATGGCCTCGGCCTGGACAAGGTGGAGATCGGCGACGACGGCGGTCTGCTGCTGGGCGCCCTCGCCCGCAACGCCGACACCGCCTACGACCCGCTGGTGCGCAAGCGCTTCCCGCTGCTGTCGAGCGCGATCCTGGCCGGCGCCTCGCCCCAGCTGCGCAATATGGCGAGCAATGGCGGCAACCTGATGCAGCGCACCCGCTGCGTCTACTTCTATGACGTCGGCACCGCCTGCAACAAGCGCGAGCCCGGCACCGGCTGCCCGGCCAGGGATGGCGTCAACCGCCAGCATGCGATCCTGGGCACCAGCGAAGCCTGCATCGCGACCCACCCGTCCGATATGTGCGTGGCCCTGCGCGCGTTGGATGCGACCGTGCACGTCCAGTCCAGCAGCGGCAAGCGGCAAATCCCCTTCGCCGAGTTCCACCGCCTGCCGGAAGACCGTCCCGAGATCGACAACACCCTGCAGCCGGGCGAACTGATCACCCACATCACCGTCCCGCAGGCCGACCGCTTCATCGCCCACAGCGCCTACATCAAGGTGCGCGACCGCCTGTCCTACGCGTTCGCGCTGGTGTCGGTGGCGGCCGCCCTCGACCTCGATGACGACGGCACGATCAAGGCTGCGCGCATCGCGCTCGGCGGCGTCGCCCACAAGCCGTGGCGGATCGAAGCGGCAGAAGCGCAACTGGTGGGCAAGGCGGCCGGCGAGGAAGCCTTCGCCGCCGTCGCCGACACCATTCTGCAGGGCGCGCGCAGCTTCGGCCAGAACGACTTCAAGCCGGCGCTGGCGAAGAACGCCATCGTCCAGGCCTTGACCAGCGCCGCCCGCGGCACCGATATCGCCAGCGGCAGCGACCGCCATCCAGAAGGAGACCGAGCATGACCGACCTGATTCCAGAACTGCGAGCGCCGAGCGCGCCGGCCGGCACCGGCCGCGTCAAGAGCGGCATGGCCGTCTCGCGCGTCGACGGCCGCGCCAAGGTCACCGGCCAGGCCCAGTACGCGGCCGAGGTGTTCGCGCCCGACCTGTGCTATGGCGTCGTCGTCAGCAGCACCGTCGCCAAGGGCCGCATCACCCGCATCGACACCGTCGACGCCCTCACCGCGCATGGCGTGATTTCCGTCATGACCCACGAGAACCGCCCCAAGATGCGCTCCCTCGACATCGCCTGGAAGGACATGACCGCTCCCGCCGGCTCGCCCTTCCGGCCCCTGTTCTCGGACCAGATCTTCTACAGCGGCCAGCCGGTGGCCCTGGTGATCGCCGACACCTTCGAGGCGGCGCGCCACGCGGCCCAGCTGGTGCGGGTGCACTACGACGTCGAGGAGCACGAGACCAACCACCTGGAACGCCTGGGCGAAGCCTATGAGCCGAAGAAGATGAAGGCCGGCTTCACGCCGCCGAGCAGCACCGGCGACGGCGAAAAGGCGTTCGCGAATGCCCCGGTCAAGGTCGACTCGCAGTACTACAACGGGGTCGAGCACCACAATCCGATGGAGATGTTCGCCTCCACCGTGATCTATGGCGAGGATGGCCACCTGACCATTTACGACAAGACCCAGAGTTCGCAGAACAGCCGCTGGTACGTCTCGCACGGCTTCGGCATCTCGAAGGACAAGGTGACGGTGCGCAATCCCTACGTGGGCGGCGCTTTCGGTTCCGGCCTGCGTCCGCAGTACCAGCTGCCGCTGGCCGTGATGGGCGCGCTGCAGCTGAAACGCTCGGTGCGCGTGGTGCTCACGCGCCAGCAGATGTTCAGCTTCGGCCACCGTCCCGAGACCTGGCACCGCATCCGCCTGGGCGCCGACCGTGACGGCACGCTCAAGGCGATCTGGCACGAGGCGATCCAGGAAACCTCGCGCCTCGAGGACTACGTGGAAGTGATCGTCAACTGGTCCGGCCAGCTGTACGCCTGTCCCGACATCAAGCTCGGCTACCAGGTGGTCGCGCATGATCGATTCACGCCACTCGACATGCGCGCGCCCGGCGCCGCCCACGGCGTGCACGCACTCGAAGTGGCGATGGACGAGCTGGCGTACGAACTCAAGATGGACCCGCTGGCCCTGCGCCTGAAGAACTACACCGACGTCGCCCCGATCGAGGACAAGCCGTTCTCGACCAAGGAGCTGCGCGAATGCTACCGCCAGGGCGCCGAGCGCTTCGGCTGGGACCAGCGTCCGCTCGAGCCGCGCTCGATGCGGGACGGCGACGAGCTGGTCGGCTGGGGCATGGCGACCGGGATCTGGGATTCGCTGGTGATGGTGGCGCGCGTCTCCGCCGTGCTGCATGCCGATGGCCGCCTGGTGGTGAGCAGCGCCGCGAGCGACATCGGCACCGGCACCTATACCGCGATGTCGATCGTCGCCGCCGAACAGCTTGGCCTGCCGCTCGAGCAGGTGACCTTCCAGCTGGGCGATTCGACCTTGCCGATGGCGCCGATCGAAGGCGGCTCGTCGCACATGGCCACGGTCGGCTCGGGCGTGCATGGCGCTTGCGAGAAGCTCAAGAAGCAGCTGCTCAAGATGGCGGCGGCGATGCAGGATTCGCCGCTGGCCAAGGCGCGCATGCGCGACGTCGAGTTCGGCGACGGCGCAGTGTTCTTGAAGAAGGATCCGGCGCAGCGGGTCGAACTCTCCGCCGTGCTGCGCGACGCCAACCTCGACCGCCTGGAGGAGAAATTCTTCATGACGCCGCAGATGCTCAAGCAGCGCAAGTACACGCGCGCGGTGCACTCGGCCGTGTTCTGCGAGGTGCGCGTCAACGAGAAGCTGGGCATGGTGCGCGTGACCCGCGTGGTGAGCGCGGTCGCGGCCGGGCGCATCATCAGCGCCAAGACGGCGGCCAGCCAGATCAGCGGCGCGGTGGTGTGGGGCATCAGCCAGGCCCTGCATGAAGAAACCCATACCGATGACAGGTACGGGCGCTTCATGAACCACAACTACGCCGAATACCACGTGGCGGTGAACGCCGACATCCACGACATCGACGTGATCTTCGTGGAAGAGGACGACCGCATCGTGAGCAAGCAGCTCGGCGCCAAGGGCGTGGGCGAGATCGGGATCGTGGGCGTGGCGGCGGCGGTGTCGAACGCCATCTTCCACGCGACCGGCAAGCGCCTGCGCACCACGCCGATGACCCCGGCCAAGCTGCTGATGGGAGATCGCGAACTGCCGGTGCAGGCGCCGGTGTAACCCGAGTCTCTCGACGGCATCGAAGCGCCGACGGCCACCGCCGTCGGCGTTATCATTTTCGAATTTTCGCCTTCGGCTGTACAGCTTTTACTGAACCTCGTCACACCCATGCGACATACGTATTTCCACGTAGTTGCATATCAATATGTTTACTGGTACAACCCTAGCTGCGTAAGACAACGCTAGAGCGCAGCGACGCACCGCAAAGGTGCGCACTGCCATCCCATACCAAGAACGAGATAACGAGGACGACAAACATGAAGCTCAAGATGCTGTGCGCTGTCGCGTGCCTGGCCGCTTTCGGCAGCGGCCTGGCCCAGGCCCAGAACTACCCCAACAAGACCATCACCATGATCGTGCCGTTCGCGGCCGGCGGCCCGACCGATACGGTCGCGCGCCTGGTGGCGCAGTCGATGGGCACCACCCTCAAGCAGCAGATCATCATCGAGAACGTCGGCGGCGCCGGCGGCACCATCGGCGCGGCGCGCGCGGCCAAGGCCGCTCCCGACGGCTACACCCTGTTCCTGCACCACATCGGCCAGTCGACCGCCCCTGCCCTGTACCGCAAGCTGCCGTACGACGCGATCACCAGCTTCGAGCCGATCGGCCTGATTACCGACGTGCCGATGACCGTCGTCGCGCGCGGCAACTTCCCGGCCAAGGACATGAAGGAGCTGATCACCTACGTCAAGGCCAACAAGGACAAGGTGACCTACGCCCACGCCGGCCTGGGTTCGGCCTCGCACCTGTGCGGCATGCTGCTGCAGACCGCGATGGGCGTCGAGCTGACCACCGTGCCCTACAAGGGCACCGGCCCGGCGATGAACGACCTGCTGGGCGGCCAGGTGGACTTCATGTGCGACCAGACCACCAACACCACCAGCCAGATCAAGAGCGGCAAGATCAAGGCCTATGGCGTGACCACCAAGACCGTCGTGCCGTCGCTGCCCAACCTGCCGACCCTGGCGTCCGGCGCCCTGCCGAACTTCGAAGTCGGCGTCTGGCACGGCCTGTACGCGCCGAAGGGCACGCCGAAGCCGGTCGTCGATGCGCTGGCGAACGCCCTGCGCGCCTCGCTGCGCGATCCGAACGTGATCAAGCGCTTCAGCGACCTGGGCACCGAACCGGTGCCGACCAACCAGGCGACGCCGGAAGCGCTGCGCACCCACCTCAAGCAGCAGATCGACCTGTGGGGTCCGATCATCAAGAAAGCCGGCGCTTTCGCCGACTGAGCATGAGCATCTGATATCACGCACTGTGCCGGTTCCACCGGGACGGTGCGTTTTGTTGTAGCTGTCGTACCTGCCGCACCCGCAGCACCGTCGTTGAAACACACTTCGAACCATTGCATCTGTACCACCGCATTTGCATCACAAAAAAAGGGGACCACCACGTGCCAGCATTCATACGCCACCCAAAGGATTTTTGGAGTGGCATCGTCTTTCTCTTCTTCGGCCTGAGCGCCATCGTCATCGGCCAGGACTATGAAATGGGCACGGCCGGACGCATGGGCCCGGCCTATTTCCCGACCGCCCTCGGCGGCCTGCTGTCGCTGGTCGGCGCAGCTTCCTTGCTGCGCTCCTTCTTCCGCCAGGGCGAGCCGATCGGCCGCCTGTACTGGAAAGAGCTGTCGCTGGTGCTGGTGGCCGTGCTGCTGTTCGGCTTCCTGGTGCGCGACGCGGGCCTGGTGCCGGCGGCCTTCCTGCTGATCCTGATCAGCAGCTACGCCGGCCAGAAATTCAATCTGGGCAAGGCCGTGGCGCTCGCCGTCGGCGGCGCCCTGTTCGCGGTAGGCCTGTTCGTCAAGCTGCTCGGCTTGCCGATGCCTATCTTTGGTCCTTGGCTCGGTGGGAATTAATAGAATATGGAACTCTTCAGCAATCTCGCCCTCGGCCTCGAAACGGCCTTCACGCTTCAAAACCTGTTCTACTGCCTGGTCGGCGTCTTCGTCGGCACCGCGGTCGGCGTGCTGCCGGGTCTCGGCCCGATCGCCACCATCGCCATGCTGCTGCCGGCGACCTTCGGCCTGCCGCCGGAATCGGCGCTGATCATGTTGGCCGGCATCTACTATGGCGCCCAGTACGGCGGCTCGACCACCGCGATCCTGGTCAACCTGCCGGGTGAATCCTCGTCGGTCGTGACGGCCCTGGACGGCTACCAGATGGCGCGCAACGGCAACGCCGGCAAGGCGCTGGCCACCGCGGCGATCGCCTCGTTCTTCGCCGGTTCGGTCGCCACCGTGCTGCTGGCCCTGGCCGCGCCGCCGCTGGCCGACATGGCCCTCGAATTCGGCCCCGCCGAATACTTCTCGCTGATGGTGCTCGGCCTGGTCGCCTCGGTGGTCCTGGCCAGCGGCTCGCTGCTCAAGGCGATCGGCATGGTGCTGCTCGGCCTGCTGCTGGGCGTGGTGGGCACCGACGTCAACTCGGGCTCGGCGCGCTACACCTTCGACCTGCCGCAGCTGGCCGACGGCATCAACTTCGTGATCGTCGCGATGGGCATGTTCGGCATCGGCGAGATCGTCCGCAACCTGGAGCACGACGAGTCGCGCAACCTGGTGATGAAGAAGGTCAAGGGCCTGATGCTGAGCAAGGACGACTTCAAGCGCATCATCGCCCCGGTCCTGCGCGCGACCGGCCTCGGCTCGATCCTCGGTATCCTGCCGGGCGGCGGCGCGATGCTGGCGTCGTTCGCCTCCTACTCGCTGGAGAAGAAGGTGTCGAAGAACTCGGCGCAGTTCGGCAAGGGCGCGATCGAAGGCGTGGCGGCCCCGGAAGCGGCCAACAACGCCGGCGCCCAGACCTCGTTCATCCCGATGCTGACCCTCGGCATCCCGTCGAACCCGGTGATGGCGCTGATGATCGGCGCGATGATCATCCAGGGCATCCAGCCGGGTCCGGCCGTGATGACCGAGCAGCCCGGCCTGTTCTGGGGCCTGATCGTCTCGATGTGGATCGGTAACCTGTTCCTGGTCGTGCTGAACCTGCCGATGATCGGCATCTGGGTGCGCATGATCATGGTGCCTTACCAGCTGCTGTATCCGGCGATCCTGATGTTCTGCGCGATCGGCGTGTTCAGCCTGAACAACAGCAACTTCGACGTCTACCTGATGGCGCTGTTCGGCCTGCTGGGCTACCTGTGCGCCAAGCTGGAACTGGAACCGGCGCCGATGCTGCTCGGCTTCATCATCGGACCGATGATGGAAGAGTACCTGCGCCGCGCCCTGCTGCTGTCGCGCAGCGATCCGATGGTGTTCATCGAGCGTCCGATCTCGGGCGTGATGCTGGGCCTGGCCGCCGCGGCGATGATCGTCGTGCTGCTGCCGTCACTGCGCAAGAAGCGCGAAGAGGCGTTCCAGGAAGACTGATGCGCTGAACGCGGAGCGAACCCCGTGCGCCGCCCGGCGCCGGCCTTTCCAGGCTGGCGCCGGGCGTTGTCATTCCGGGCCGCGCCGAACGAGGCCGGCGACGAGGGCCAGCGCCGCGAACGACGCCACGGCGGCGTTCGGCGAGGCGCGCTCCATCAGAAAGCCGAAGCCCAATGCGCCCAGCGTCTGACCCACCGCCAGCGCCAGGAAGGCCAGCGTCACGCCGGTCGCGGGCCGCGCGGGCAGCGCTGCGATGCTCCACACCAGATAGACACCGGTCAGCATCAGGTAGGCGGCGCCGAACAGGCCGCCGCCCATGAACACCAGCCACGGCGGCGCGCCATCCAGGCCGACGGCGGCAACCGCCAGCCCCAGCGCGACGTGGAACACAAGGTGCACCGCGCGCATCCCGTAGCGAGCGATCAGCGATCCGGCCATGGCGCCGGCCACGCCCGCGCACCCCATGACGGTCCACAGCATGCCGACCTGGCGCCCGCGCCAGCCGAGATTGGCCTCCAGCAGGTCGGCCCCGAAACTCCAGACCACGGTGCTCGCCGCTCCGCTCAGGCCGGCGGCCGCGGCCAGCCGCATCAGGTCGGGCGAAAGCCGGGGCAGCAGCGGCGCAGCGACGACGGGCCGCGGCGTGCCGGCGGACAGCACCTTCAGGGTCGCGCCGACCATCAGGAGCGTCGCGCCGGCGAAGCCGGCATAGGCCAGCCGCCACTCGGCCCCCATCAGCGCCGCCACCGGGCCGGACAGGGCGACGCCGGCGCTGGTGCCGGCGTTGATGAAGGTGTTGGTCGTGTCGTGCCTGGCGGGCGGCAGCATCGCCGTCACGGCCGCGGCCAGCGCCGGCGACGCCAGGCCGGTGCTCGAACCGGCCACGATCACCGCAACGGCCAGCCAGGCGGGCGACGCGGCGCTGGCGATCCCGATCATGCCGGCGGCGCCGGACACCCCCGCCGCCACCGCCACGAAGCGCGGCCCGCGGCGTTCGGTCAGCCAGGCCGCCAGCACGATCGCCAGGCAAAAACCAAGAAAGGACCCCGCCGAGATGATCCCCGCCAGCGAGGACGAGAGGTCGAAATCGGCCGAGATCGCGGGCAGGAACAGGCCGAAGGCGAAGCGCGCGAAGCCGTAGCAGACCGCGATCAGGCCGAAGCCGGTGGCGCCGAGAGCGAGGGCCTGCTTCACGCCGCGCGCGCCATCGCAACCAGGTCCACGGCGGCCCCGCACGCCGCCTCGATCGCGCTCGCCCCCTGCCAGGCGCTGGCGGCCACCGCGCCTTCGAACAGCAGGACGATGCGCCCGGCCAGGACGTCGTCGGCGCGCCCGAGATCGGCCTCGACGATGCGCGCGACGTGCTGGCGCAGCCTGGCCTTGTGGGCCTGCACCGCCGCCACGATCGCCGGCTCGGCGCCGCCGGTCTCGCCGAGGATGCGCAGGAACAGGCAGCCGCGCGCTCCTTCGTGCGCGATCCAGCCGGCCAGCGCGGCGAACAGCGCGCGCACGTCGAGTCCATCGACCTGCTCGAAGAAGCGCCGGTCACGCGCGGCGAGCACCTCGCCCACCAGGGCGGCCTTGCTGCCGGCATGTTTATAGAGGGTGCGGCTCGACATCCTGGCGGCGCGCGCCAGGGTGTCCATATTGGTGGCCATGTAGCCGTGTTCGTAGAACAGGCGCTCGGCAATGGCAAGGAGTGCTGGGTTGGTATCCATGGCCCCAGTGTAAAACGATCGTTTTACACCCGGGCGCACGCTTGCCCCCCCTAGTCGAACCGGCGCTGCATGGTCAGCAGCACGGCCCCGACCAGGCCCACCCACATCACGACCCAGAACAGGTCCTGGCCCGCCAGCAGTCCGGCCTGGCGCGCCAGCTCCAGCCCGCCGTCGCCGATCGGGCCGGCCTTCTCGGCCAGCCGCGAGGAATGCAGCGCCGTGCGCTCCTGCAGCGCGATATTGGTCACGCCGACGCCCAGCGCCAGGCCCACCTGCCCCAGCATGTTCTTGAGCTGCTGGGCGTGCGCGAACACCACGTTGTCCGCCTGCAGATCCTTGAACGAGTGGATCGCGGCGGTCGCCATGCCGAGCGTCAGGAAGCCGCCGAACAGGCCCATCCACAACATCACCGTGTCCCAGGCGTTGGCGCGCGGATCCAGGGTGGCGAAGCGCCAGCCGAGCGCCGCCAGCATCAGGAAGCCGGTCACGAAGAACCTGGTCGGATGCGGATTGCGCTTGACCATCTGCAGCATCACCACGAACACGACGAAGGTCGACAGCAGCCCCACGCCTTGCAGCACGCCGGCCTGCTCCAGCCCCATGCCGAGGCCCTTCTGCACCGCCTGCGGCAACAGGGTATTGACCATTCCGAGCACCGCGTAGCAGACCGCGAAGATGACCAGGCCCAGGCGATAGCGTGCGCTGGCGAGGATGTTCAGGTGCAGGAAGGGTTCGTGGCGGCGCGCCTTGACGAGGCCGAAGGCCAGCAGCAAGGCCAGGCCCAGCGCCAGGTGGCCGAGCAGCGCGCCGCGCTGGCCGCCATGCCAGTCGTAGGTCAGGTGCTGCAGGGCGAACAGCGTGATCGCGGCGCCGCCGCCCAGCAGGATCGCATCCGGCACGTGCAGGCGCGTCGGCGTGCCGTCCAGCGTGTCGGCGCCGAGCGGCAGCCAGCGCGCCGCGATGCCGGCGCCGATCGCGGCCAGCGTCGCCAGCAGCAGGAACATCCCACCCCATGCCTCGTGGCCGATGAACTTCGCCGCGGCCAGGGGGCCGAGCGCCAGGCCGAGCGACAGCGCGCTGCCGAATGCCGCGATGCCCTGCAGGCGCTGGGGCGAAGGCGGAATCAGGTTGACCATCATGCGCGAGGCGGTCATGAACACGCCGCCGCCGATGGCCATCAACAGCCGGCCGCCGGCGAAGGCGGCGACGCTGCCGCTGCCCGCGCAGATCCAGGCGCCGACCATGTAGAACACCACGCCGCCCAGCAGGTAGTTGCGCCAGCCGAGGCGCTGCACCATCACCGTCAGCTGCGAGATCGACAGCACCGCCACCGCCGCGTACAGCGCCGAGACGGTGGCGTATTCCTCGGGCGAGGCGCCGACGTGGCCCATGATGGCCGACGCCGCGAACACCGTCATGCCGGTCGAGAGGAACTCGATGAAGTTGAACACGAAGATCGCGGCCAGCAGCGCCGGACGTGGAATCGCAAGTTTAGCGGGGGCGTTCATCGCCTGCCCTTTCCATCAACGCGACGCCACCGCGCCCGGGTGACCGAGCGCGCGCCGGATCGCCTCGTCGGCGCCATGCGACTCGGTCTCGAACACGACGGTCTTGTACTGCTGGCGCGCGGCCCCGGCCTGCATCAGGCTCAGGCCCTGCTTGCTGCTGGTGTCGATCGCCACCTTCATCGACAGGCCCAGGCGCAGCGGATGGCGCGCCAGGTCGGCCGGGTCGAGCGCGATGCGCACCGGCACCCGCTGCACCACCTTGATCCAGTTGCCGGTCGCGTTCTGGGCCGGGACGGCGGCGAAGGCGCTGCCGGTGCCGGCTTCCTGGCCGACCACGCGGCCATGGAAGACGACGTCCTTGCCGTACACGTCGGCCGTCACCGCCACCGGCTGGCCGATGCGCACGTCCTTGAGCTGGGTTTCCTTCAGGTTGGCGGTGACCCACATCTGGTCCAGCGGCACGATCGCCATCAGCGGCGTGCCCTGGGCCACGCGCTGGCCGATCTGGACGTTGCGGCGCGCCACGATGCCGCCCACCGGCGCGGCCAGCGTGGTGCGCGCCAGACCCAGCGAGGCGTCGCGCAGCTGGGCGATCGCGGCCTGCACGTCGGGATGGCTTTCGACCGTGGTGCCGTCGACCAGGGCCAGCGCCGAGCCGACCTGCTGGCGCGCGGCGGTGAGCGCTGCGCGGGCGGCGGCCACGGCATCCTCGGCATGGCGGATGTCCTCGCCCGACACGGCGCCGGTGTCGGCCAGCTTGCGCCGGCGTTCGAGGTCGCTGGCGGCCTTGCCGAGATCGGCCTCGCGCTGGGCGACCGTCGCGCGCAGCTGCTCGACGCCGGCGAACTGGGCCCGCACCTGGCGCGCCGACTTGGCCAGCGCCGCCTCGGCGCGGTCCTGGGCCAGGCGCGCGTCGACCTCGTTAAGCTGCACCAGCACGTCGCCGGGCCGCACGAAATCGGTGTTGTCGGCCGCGATGCGGGTCACGGTGCCGGCGACCTGCGGGGTCACCTGCACCAGGTTGCCCTCGACGTAGGCGTCCTCGGTGTGCTGGCTGTTCCAGCCGATGCCCAGCACCTCGGGCGAGGACCAGGCGATGCCGCCGGCGGCGGCCAGCACGGCGACAGAAAGGCCGAGCGCCAGCTTGCGGCGGCCCTGGGGAGCGTTGTTCGTATTATTGGTGTCCATAGCGTTCTCTCGATTCTTCAATGTGCGGCCAGCGCGGGCCTGGCGGCCGGGGCCTGGTAGCCGCCACCCAGCGCGCGCACCAGGTTCACGTCCAGCTCGTAGGCGCGGGCGTCCAGCTCGGCCTGGGCGCGGCGCTGGGCCACGACCTGGGTTTCGGCGATCAGGACCTGCACGAAGTTGCCCAGCCCCGCGCGGTAGCGCTGCTCGGCCAGCTCATAGGCCTGCTCGGCGGCGGCCAGGGCCTGGTCCTGCTCGCGCACCCGTTCGCCCAGCCAGCGCAGCGACGTCAGTTGCGCCGTCACGTCGCGCAGCGCATCGATCACGGCGGCGTTGTAGTTCTCGACCGCGACGTCGAATTCGGCGTTGCGCGCCGCGAGATTGCTGCGCAGCCGGCCGCCGTCGAGCAGCGGCAGGGTCACCAGCGGGCCGGCCGCGAAGCTGCGGCTGCCGCCCTGCAGCAGGCGGTCGAAGCCCAGGCTGGCCAGGCCGCCGGACACGCTCAGGTTCACGGTCGGATAGAACTGCGCCTTGGCGACGTCGATCTCGCCGCTGGCCGCCTCGACCTGCCAGCGCAGCGCCACCAGTTCCGGACGGCGGCCCAGCAGCGCGGCCGGCACGTCGGCCGGCGCCGCCGCCGGGCGGTCCAGGCGCAGTCGTGGACGGGCGATCGACTCGGCCGCGTCCTGGCCTTGCGCCCCCAGGGCCGCGATCTGGCCCCGGGTCAGCGCGATCGCCTCGTCCAGCGCCGCGATCTGGCCGCGCGCGGCTGGCACGCCGATCTCGGCCTGCTTCAGCTCCGCCTTGCTGTCGAGCTGCGCGGAGACGCGCTGCTGCACCAGCTCGAGGATGCGGCTGCGCTGGCGCAGCTCCTGCTCGGCCAGGTCGCGTTGCGCATACAGGTGGTCCAGGCGCAGGTAGGCCTGCACCACGGCGGTCGACACCGCCAGGCGCGCGGCCTGGGCTTCGGCCTGGCGCGCATTGACGCGGCCGGCGGCGGCGGCCACGCTGGCCGCGTTCTTGCCCCAGAAATCGAGTTCGACACCCAGGTTGAGGCTGGCGTCGTTGACCCACTGCCAGCTACCGGCCAGCGGCTTGGGCACGCTGCCGTTCTCGCTGTAGCGCTGGCGCGCGGAACGGACCGAGGCGTTGGCCTGCGGCCCCAGGCTCGCTGCGGCCAGGCCTTCGAGGGCCGCCGCCTGGCGCACCCGCGCGAGCGCGCCGGCGATCGTCGGGCTGGCATCGCGCGCGCCCTCCACCAGCCGGTCGAGCTGGGGGTCGCCATAGGCGCGCCACCAATCCTGGGCCGGCCAGGCGGCGGTCTCGGTCGCCAACGACCCAATAGCGCGCGATGAATTTGCAGCCGCGTCCTGGTTCAGGCGGGCCAATTGCGGCTGCGCGCCCATCGACACGCAGCCGCTGAGTACGAGCATTGCAGAAACAAGCGCCAGGCGGGTCGAACACCGGCCTGGCGCGGGAAGGGATTGAAGCATGGTGTGCCTCGGCAAAAATACAGGGATAGCCGAAGCATAGTTGCTCTGAGTTATTTAGGCCATGCCATAAGCGGCATGGACATCATGCAGAATCTGCATAACCGGTCCCGGCCCCCAGCGTATTGGTCAGGGTCGTCAGCACGAACTCGCGCAGCCAGCGGTTGGCCGGGTCGCGGTGGCTGCGCTCGTGCCAGTACAGCGCCAGCTGCAGCGGCGGCAGCTCGACCGGCATCGGCGCCAGCACCAGGCCGAGGTCGCGCGCCAGCGGTCGCGCCAGGCGCAGCGGAATGGTGGCGATGGCGTCGGTATGCAGCGCGATGTGCGCCGCCGAGGTGAAGCTCGGCACGTGGCACAGGATGCGGGTGGGCTCCAGCAGCGTTTCCAGCTTGCGGGTCACGGCCACGTTGTGGTGGCTGGTGTGCTCCATCTCGATCAGCACGTGGCGGTGGGTCAGCCAGGTGTCGCGGTCGAGTTGGCCGGCCCAGGGATGGCCGGGCCGCATCAGGCAGGCGTATTCGTCGTCCCACAGCTTGCGCTGGCGGATGTTGTTGAGCAGGTGCGGAAAGCGACCGATGGCCAGGTCGATATGGCCGCGTTCGAGCTGGGCCTCGAGCGAGCCGGGATCGATGTGCACGCTGCGCAGCTGCAGGCCGGCGGCGCCGTTCTCCAGCCTGGCCAGCCCGTCCAGCAGCTGGGGCAGGATATTCACCACCGCGCCGTCGACCATGTACAGGCCGAAGGAACGGGTGGCGCTGAGCGGATCGAAGGCGGCCGGGCCGCCTTCGAGCTGGCGCGCCGCGTCCAGCACGGCCGCCACCGGGCCGGCCAGTTCGAGGGCGCGGGAGGTGGGCTGCATGCGCTGGCCCGAGCGCACGAATAGCGGGTCGCCGAAATGGCGCCGCAGTTTCGCCAGCGCGCGGCTGACGGTGGGCTGGGTCATGCCGAGCAGTTCGGCGGTGCGGGTCAGGCTGCCCTCGCGCAGGAGGCTGTCGAGGATGAGTAAGTGGGAAAGGTCGGGGATCACGCCCGCATCATATCATTGCGGCAACTGGCATGTGATCCCCGGGGGCAGGATCAGCCGCCCAGCACCTTGCGCAGGGTGCGCGACAGGTCTTCGGCCGAGAACTTGGCCACGTAGGCGTCGGCGCGCACGTTCTTGACGTGTTCTTCGTTGGTGGTGCCCGACAGCGAAGAGTGGATGACCACCGGCAGGTTGCCGAAGCGGTTGCTCGACTTGATGTTGCGGGTGAGCGTGAAGCCGTCCATCTCGGGCATCTCGAGGTCGGTCAGCACCATGGCCACGCGGTCGTACACGGTGCGGCCTTCGGCTTCGGCCGCGGCGGCGATCGTGCCCAGCTGGTCCCAGGCTTCCTTGCCGCTCTTGGTCATGATGTAGGGCAGGCCCATCGCGTCCAGGCCCTGCTCGATCAGCGCGCGCGCCACCACCGAATCGTCGGCCGCCAGGATCACGGCGCCCGGCTTGATCGTGATCTTGGCGCCCACCGCCTGCTCCATGTTCTCGCGCTCCTGGTTCGGATTCAGGTTGCGCAGGATGGTCTCGACGTCCAGCACCTGGGCCAGGCGCGCCGGCTGGCCATCCTGCTCGGGCAGGCGCGCGATGCTGGTCACCATGCCGCTGCCGGCGCTGTGCTCGGCGGTCATGACCTGGCTCCAGTCCAGGCGCACGATCTCTTCCACGCTCTCGACGGCAAAGGCCTGGGTGGTGCGCGCGAACTCGGTCACCAGCATGATGTTCAGGCCGGTCTTGGGCTTGACGCCGGTGATGCCCGGCAGGTCGAGCACCTGGATGATCTGGCCGCGCAGGTTGACCACGCCCAGCACGTGCTGCGGCGCGCCGGCCACCGCCGTGATCTCGGGCATGGCGACGATCTCGCGGATCTTGAAGACGTTGATGCCGAACAGCTCGTTATGGTTGCCCTGCTCGTCACCGCCCAGGCGGAACAACAGCAATTCGAATTTGTTGGTGCCGGTCAGGTTGCTGCGTTCGTCGACTTCTTGCTGTACCGATTTCATGTTCCATCCTGGATTAATAGTGCTGCACGGAAACCATTGCGGAACTCATTGTAGTCGCGCGGCTCTTTCTTGGGTCAATACAAGCCATAAGCCTTGCTGATTTTGCGGGAACAGGTGCAAAAAAACCACGAATTGTCACGTGAGACCGAGGGCGTAATATACGCCGATGACAAAGAAGACAGCCGCCGTCTTGATCAGGGTGACGGCGAAGATGTCGCGGTAGGCCTCGCGGTGGGTCAGGCCGGTGACCGCCAGCAAGGTGATCACGGCGCCGTTGTGCGGCAGGGTGTCCATGCCGCCGCTGGCCATCGCCACCACCCGGTGCATCACCTCGAGCGGTATCCCGGCATTCCCGGCGCCGCGGATGAAGACGTCGGACATCGCGGCCAGGGCGATGCTCATGCCGCCCGAGGCCGAGCCGGTGATGCCGGCCAGCGCGCTGACCGAGACCGCCGCGTTCACCAGTGGATTCGGGATGCTGCGCAGCGCGTCGCTCACCACCAGAAAGCCGGGCAGCGCCGCGATCACGCCGCCGAAGCCATACTCCGACGCCGTGTTCATCGCCGCCAGCAGCGCGCCGCCCACCGCCGCCTTGCTGCCGTCGGCGAAGCGCCTCGCCACGCGCGTGAACGCGGTCGCGACCACGAACAGGATCCCCAGCAGCAGCGCCGCCTGCACCGCCCAGATCGCGGTCACGGTCTTGATCGTCGTCGTTACCGGCGTGGCGATGCCGGGCAGGATCTCGGGCGGCACCGTGTGGCTGTCGCCGCCATACCAGACCGGAATCATGCGGGTGAAGACAAAGTTGGCCACGCCCACCAGCAGCAGCGGCGCCACCGCCAGCAGCGGATGCGGCAAGCCGCCGGCGCTTGTCTCCACCCGCTCCGGTTCGTTCACCAGCGACGTGCCATAGCCCTCCCCCTTGGCGGCGGCCGCGCGCCGCCGCCACTCCAGGTAAGTCAGCCCGACCGCCAGGATGAACAGCGCTCCCAGGGTGCCCAGCACCGGCGCGGCCCACGAGGTGGTCTGGAAGAAGGTGGTCGGGATGATGTTCTGGATCTGCGGAGTGCCGGGCAAGGCATCCATCGTGAACGAAAAGGCGCCCAGCGCGATCGCCCCCGGCAACAGGCGCTTGGGGATGTCGCTTCGCCGATAGAGTTCGGCCGCGAACGGATAGACCGCGAACACCACCACGAACAGCGACACGCCGCCATAGGTGAGCAAGGCGCAGACGGCGACGATGACGGCGTTGGCGCGCGCGGCGCCGATGTAGCGGATCGCCGCCGCCACGATGGCCTCCGAAAAGCCCGACAGTTCGATCACCTTGCCGAACACCGCACCGAGCATGAACACCGGGAAGTACAGCTTGACGAAGCCGACCATCTTTTCCATGAAGATGCCGGAAAAGACCGGGGCCACCTGCGCCGGGTCGGTGAGCAGCACGGCGCCCAGGGCGGCAACCGGCGCGAACAGGATGACGCTGTAGCCGCGGTAGGCGGCGAACATCAGGAAGGCCAGAGCGGCCAGGACGATCAGGAAGGACAAGACGACTCCATGGCGATGGCGTGTAAGGACGTCATCATTATAGAAAGGGAGCGCGGCCGTGGGACAGCGTTTGCGCCGATGTCGCGTGCGTTTATGCAGGCGGCATCGGCACGCTGTGCTCAGGCGACGTTGTCCTCCACGCGCGGCGTCGTCGAGCCGTTTGCCAGCGTGATCCGGGTGCGCTTGGCCAGCGGCGCAGTCGGCGCCGCGCCATTGGCATCGAGCGGCTTGACCTTGGTGAACACGACGCTGAACGTCGCCGGCGTGACGGTTGCCACCGCATAGCCCTGGGCGTCGTGGTCGGCGTAGGCAAAGGCGGGATTGTTCATGCGCAGCACCTGGTCGAAGCCCTGCGGCGTGGCCACCAGCGGCGCCAGCGGCGTGTTGCCGGCGCCGGCGCGCAGGTACTGGTAGAACGAGGAACTGCTGATGCCGGCTGCGACGAAGTCGACCGCCACCGGCCGGCCGCTGCGCGGATCGTTGCTGTCGTAGATCACGCCGCACTGGAACGCGTGCAGGTCGCCGGTGATCGCCACCACGTTCTTGACGTCGTTGCTGGCCAGGTGGCCCAGCATCTCGGCGCGATAGGAAGGATAACCATCCCAGCCGTCGGCATTGACGATATAGAGGTTGTCGTACGGCGGCGGCGCCATGGTGCGCATGTCGAGCCACATGCGGTTGAGGGTCACTTCATTGCCCCATACCTTCCAGGTGGCCGTCGAGCCTTGCATGGTGTCCTTCCACCACTGCGTCTGCGTCGGTCCCAGCAGGCCCGGATTGCGGCCCAGCGCGGTCCTGGCGCCGGCCTCGAACCGGGCCAGCAGCGGCTGCGGCACGAAGTAGCGCGAGCCGATCGAGTCGTCACCGGCCACCGGGTCGCCCTGCAGCATGCCGGCGTAGGCCGCTTCATTGACCACGTGGTCATCGCGGTACAAACGTTGGTCGGTCATCACCAGGTGCATCAGGGCGCCGAAGCGGAAGTCACGGTAGATGCGGATATTGTCGTGGCCTGCCTTGTTCAGGTCGAACGAGACGTCGCCCCAGTCGACCGGCATGTATTCGGCCCAGGCCTGGGTCGCATTGCGGCGGCGCGACGTCTGCTGCTGGTTGGCGTTGTCGTAGGTCTGGTGGTCTTGCCAGCAATCGTCCGAGAACTCGTGGTCGTCCCAGATCACGATCATCGGGCATTTGGCGTGCAGCGCCTGCAGGCGCGCATCGCTGCGATAGGTGCGGTACAAGGTGCGATAGTCGGCCAGGGTATTGGCGTAGCGCGCGCCGCCTGCGATCGTCACGCCGTCGGGAAGGTCGATGCGCGTATGCGCCGGCTCGGCGCGTCCCGACTGGAAGTCGGCGCCGATCGTCTCGTAGACATAATCGCCCAGGTGGACGATGAAATCGAGTTCCTCGGCCGCCATCATGCCCATCGCGGCCCAGTGGTTGACGCTCCAGTCCTGGCAGGTCATCCAGGCGAAGCGCATCTGCGCCGGGGTGCTGGCGGCGGCCGGTGCGGTCCTGGCCCTTCCCACCGGGCTGAGGTCGGCGCCGGCGCGAAAGCGATAGTAATACAGGGTGGCTGGGGCGAGGCCGGTCAGCTTGGCGCGCACCGTATGGTCATAGGTCGGCAGCGCGTTCAGTTCGACCACGCCGGCGACCTGGGTGAAGGCGGCGTCCATCGCCACTTCGAGCCGCAGTTCGACCGCTTCGCTGCCGCTCTCCGGCGCGCAACGGGTCCAGAACACGACGCTGCCCTCCTTCGGATCGCCGCTGGCTACGCCCAGCGGGAAGGTGAAGCTGCCCAGCGGCGGCGTGTCGTCCGAACCGCCACAGGCGGCAAGCAAGCCGCCTGCGGCGGCGACGGTGAAGTATGCGCTGCTACGTAAAAAGCCCCGACGGTCCACGTGGTCCCCCTCCTGTTGAAAACGTGACGGCAGTCTAGCGAGCCGATGTTTCCAACGCGTGACAGGGCGACAAGAACTGCTAGAACAGCGTCTGCTGCGGGCTGGTGAGATTGGCGAAGCTGTCGCCCAGGAAGGGCAGGATGGCGTCGGCCACCGGTTCGAGCTGGCGCGTGAGGTAGTGTTCGTAGTCGATGGCGCCGTGGCGGGCTTCCATCGGCTCGGGGCCGTTCAAGGTCATCACATAGCGGATCCAGCCGCCCTTGCGGTAGAGCGCGGGGCGGCCCTGGCGCAGGTGGTGCTCGTCGGCCATGCGCGCGGCGCGCACGTGCGGTGGGACGTTGCGCTGGTACTCCTCCAGCGGCCGGCGCAGGCGCTTGCGGTAGACGAGATCGTCGTCGCATTCGCCGCGCAGCATGCGCGCGACCAGCTCGCGCACATAGTCTTCATAGGGCTGGCCCTTGAAGATGCGTTCGTAGAGCCCCTGCTGGAAGGCTTGCGCGAGCGGAGTCCAGTCGGTGCGCACCGTCTCCAGGCCCTTATAGACCATCTCTTCGCCGCCATCGGCGCTCGCGGCCAGGCCGGCGTAGCGCTTCTTGCTGCCTTCGTCCGAACCGCGCACGGTCGGCATCAGGAAGCGCCGGAAGTGCACGTCGTACTCCAGTTCGAGCGCGCTCTCGATGCCCAACTCGGCCTGCAAGTGACTGCGCCACCAGCCGTTGACGTGGTCGACCAGGGCCTGCCCGATGCGGCGCGCATCGCCTTCGGCGTGCTCGCGCCCGAGCCAGACGAAGGTCGAATCGGTGTCGCCGTAGATCACCTGGTAGCCCTGCTCCTCGATCAGCTCGCGCGTGCGGTGCATGATGTCGTGGCCGCGCATCGTGATCGACGAGGCCAGGCGCGGGTCGAAGAAGCGGCAGCCGGTGGTGCCGAGCACGCCATAGAAGGCGTTCATGATGATCTTCAGCGCCTGCGACAGCGGCGCATTGTGCTCGCGCTTGGCGGCTTCGCGGCCGGCCCAGACCTGGGTCACGATGCCGGGCAGGCAGTGCCTGGTGCGCGAGAAGCGCCCGCCGCGGTAGCCCGGCACCGTGGCGTCCTCGGGCTCGCGCAGGCCTTCGACCAGGCCGAGCGGATCGATCAGGAAGGTGCGGATGATCGAGGGATACAGGCTTTTGTAGTCCAGCACCAGCACCGAATCGTACAGGCCGGAGCGCGAATCCATCACGAAGCCGCCGGGACTGTCGGCGCCGGCGACGTCGCCGATGTTCGGCGCCACCCGTCCCTGGCGGTGCAGCAGCGGCATGTACAGGTGCTCGAAGGCCGCCACCGAACCGCCGCTGCGGTCGGCCGCCAGCCCGGTCACGCTGGCGCGCTCCAGCAGGAAGGCCATCAGCCTGGTTTTGTCGAAGATGCGCGTGACCAGCTCGCAATCCTTGAGGTTGTACCAGGCCAGCGCCGGCTTGTCCTCGGCGAACATGCGGTCGATCTCGGCCATGCGATCGTGCGGGTTGTCGATCGCCTTGCCTTCGCCCAGCAAGGCGCGCGACACGTTCTCGAGACTGAAGGACGGGAAGCTCCAGGTGGCCGAATGCAGCGCATCGATGCCGTCGATGACCAGGCGACCGGCGATGCAGATGAAGTAATGCTCCTGCTTGCCGCCATGTTCGCGCCACTCGATCGCGCTGCCGTCGCGGCCCAGGCGCAGCGGGCGGTTGAAACGATCGGCATGCTTTTGCAGCACCCGCATGTCGAACTGGATCAGGTTCCAGCCGATGATGGCGTCGGGGTCGTGGCGGATGAACCATTCTTCCAGGCGGTCGAGCAGTTCGAGCCGGGTGTCGCAGTAGTCGAGTTCAAAATCGCGTTCCCGGTCCTCGCCATTGGGCGGCCCGAGCATATAGACCTGGCGCTGGCCGCAGCCTTCGAGCGCGATCGAGCGCAGCTCGCCCTGGAAGGTGGTTTCGATGTCGAGCGACACCGTGCGGATCGCCGGCCGGTAGCCCGGCGCCGGCTTCAGGACGGCGTCGACCAGCAGCAAGGGATCGCCATCGACCGGCGTGCCGGCGAAGCCTACCTGCGCCGTGATGAAGCGCTCCATCAGGTAGCGCTCCGGCGGACGCACGTCGCCCTCGAACACGTCGAGACCATGCTGGCGCAGCTGTTTTTCGATGCGCAGCAGCTGGCGGTACTTGCGGCAGTACAGGCCGGCGACCGGCCGGTGGCGAAAATCGAGCAGGTCGAGCGGCCGTAGTTCCCATCCGCGCTCATCGACCAGCAACTGTTCGACGCTGGCGCGCTGCTCTTCCGGGATGAAAGCCACGGGCTTTTGCACCGGCAGCCGCAGGCGGCGCGGACCGGCATCGGTGGCGAGCCAGAACTCGACCTCGCAGCCGGCGGCGGTGTCGCGCCAGTGGCGCGTCAACAAGAAGCCTGTCTCCACACCAGTGTCCATCAGCGGTAGCGCTGCAGCTCGGCCTCGGTGAAGCCGGCCTGGCGCCGGCCTTCGATATTGAACGGTCCCTTGAGGACCGGCGCCTTGTAGCGCGCGGTCAGTTCGTCGTAGGTGGCGATCGGCTCCAGTCCCCGCTCATGACACAGGCTGAAGTACCAGCGGTTGCCGATCTCGACGTGCCCTACTTCGTCCACCAGCAGCCGGTCGAGGATCCGGGCCGCGGCCAGGTCGCCGGCCTGGGCGATCTTCTTGCGCAGTGGCGGAATCGCATCGAGCCCGCGCGCCTCCAGGGTGCGCGGCACCAGCGCCATGCGCGCCATGACGTCGTCGCCCGTCTTGGCCACCATCTCCCACAGGCTGTCGTGGCCGGGGAAGTCGCCGTAGGCGTGGCCAAGCGTGCCCAGGTGCGCGCTCAGCATCGTGAAGTGCAGCGCCTCTTCGTCGGCCACGCGCAGCCAGTCGAGGTAATACTGCTCCGGCATGCCATGGAAACGCCACAGCGCGTCGAGCGCCAGGTTGATGGCGTTGAATTCGATGTGCGCCAGGGCGTGGACCAGCATGGCCCGCCCCTCGGGCGTGGCCATCGAGCGGCGTCCGACCTGCAGCGGCGGCACCAGTTCGGGGCGGGCCGGGCGGCCGGGGATGCCGGCGGGCGCGGCGAGCGCGGTGGCGGTGTCGATGCGCACGGTCCCGGCCTTGCAGGCGGCGCTCAAGGCGGCGACCGCCTGGGCCTTGGTGGCAGGATCGGTTTCGAGCAGCGCGTGCAGCGCCGCGGCGCGGAGTTCCATGGTGCTATCTGTTCTGGCGAAAGACGGCATTTTACTCAATTCGTTTAGCGCCTGTGCCGCTGATTTCTGACGGTAGCGCCGGGCCAGCGTACGGATTGAGCATGACCAAGAGTGAATACGACAGAACATGAAACACTCTTACCGCCTATCATAGAAGGAAACTCATATGACAACGACGTATGCGGAACTGTTCCAGAAGCTGACGGCAAGTGAAAAAATTCATCTCGCCTTGTTTCCCGAGCAGGCGGCGGTAATCAAGCGATCCGCGCAGCGCGCACTGCTCGAAAGCGAACTGCGGTTTCCAGGAAGCCGCCGCAATACGCCGGGGGACGCGTTTCGACACTGTTTTTGGTCCGCACTTCTCGCGCGAGACATCGGGTATGCCAGCGCATTGCGGTACACGAATGCGCACGAAGCTTTTCCGGATAATCCACCGGATGAGAAGGCGATGGATCTGCATAATAACGCCGTCGGACTGAGTATCGGCCGCTACGGAGGTCCGAATCAGATACTGATCTTGCGATGCGTCGATGCACTCCGCACCGGCCGACTCAAGATCATCGAACGCTAGGATGAAACCATGCGACCCTTCCTCACCGCGCTTTCTGCAGTGCTTTTCCTCTCAGCGTGCTCGCCGGACGTAGCCCTTGATCAAGCAATCAAACTGGGAGAGCGAGAGTTCACGCGCGAATCATGGGCCACTGCATCGCGGATCGAGCGTGGCCGGATGACCGCGTCATTCTTGCGCCAGTATGATGCTACCACCCTCGACCGGCGCCAGATCGAAAAGATACTGGGTCCATCCACAGGCTACTACTACTACGATAATAATCCGGCCTATTTTGTCGGGCCAGATACCGTCACCAGTATTCATGGAAAAGGCTATTTATGGGTATTTGAGGCAAACAAGAATAATGGTCGGATCGAACGCGTTCATTTCGTTCCCGATGTGAAGTGAGGTAAATCAAATACAGTCGCACCAAAATCGGTGGCGATCCAGAAGTCGACCTCGCAACCGGCGGCGGTGTCGCGCGAAAAGGTATATTTGTTGATGTATCCCGAGCACGTGTCGTTGATCAGCGACGCCGCTGAGCAAGCTTCTAACGAGACCAAACGACGCTTCGGTAGGCACGATCATAATGGTCACGGCGATGCATTCCGGCATTGCTTATGGTCCGCCATGCTCTGCAGAGACATCGGTTATATGGGAGCCCTGCGATACACCTCGGCTCACGAGGAGTTCTCTGATAACCCACCGAATGAGAAAGCGATGGATCTGCACAATAATTCGGTTGGATTGAAGCTAGGCAGAACATTGAGCTCGAATGCAATACTCAGTAACCTTTCCGTTGCAGCTTTACGTTCGGGCCAGCTCAAAGTCATCAAACCGTGAGGCAAGAGTGCGAGCTTTATTTATATTGACACTGTTGGCAGCATCCCTCGCGAGTTGCTGGAACACTGTCGAGGACCAGGCCCGGAGGCTGGGAACGCGCGAGTTCACCCCTGAAACGTGGGCCAAGGCCACGGACCTGCAGCGCGGAGAAATGACTGCATCGCTGCTGAAAAAACACGATGTGACCTCGTACCATAGAAAAGAGATTGTAGCGCTGCTGGGTGAACCCACCGGCTACTACGACTACGATACCAACCCTGCCTATTTCGTTGGACCCACTACGGTCGAAAGTATGTATGGCAAGGGTTATCTACTGGTCTTTTTGACAGACAAGAGCAATGGTGACGTCGACAGCGTGATGTTCTTCCCGGAGGTCGAGTAGCGTCACAAGTAGCCGACATCTGCCTGAACAAATGCGCATACACCGGACTCACCCGCGGCTTGTCCGCCCGCCCGCGCAGGTTCAGGGTCACCTTGCCCATGTCATCCCGCACCGCACTCAGCACGCACGCCATATTCACCACCATGCTGCGGCTGACCTGTCGGAACCGGTCCGGATCGAGCTGCGGCAGCAAATCCTTCAGCGGCACCCGAATCAGCGCCTCGCTGTCCGCCGTCGCCACGTTCACGTACTTGTCGACCGCCTGGAAGAACACGATGTCGGCCACCGGGATCATCCGCACCACATTACCGACCGCCGCCCGCACCGTCGTCAAGCGCTCGATCGATGCTGCCGCCGGCAGCAGCGCCTGGAGCTGGCCGAGCAGTTGGCCCAGCGAGTCCGTGCCCCCCCACGCCCGCTGCCTGCTCCCGGCGCGCCTCAACCAGCGCGCGCAGGCGCTCCACCGTCTTGCCCAGTCGGCCCGCGCTGACCGGCTTGAGCACGTAGTCCACTGCGGCCCGCTCGAAAGCCTCGACCGCATAGTCAATGAGGGGGCGAGCGCCCGGCAAGCCGTCCTGCGACGAACCGGAGAAAGCACGGTGCGAAGCGGCTACGGGGGCGGCCGAAACCGCTTCGCGGCAGCGCTTAGAAGCGGTAATTGACCTTCACCGACGCCACCCGGCCGCGCGGATCGCCCTGGGTGTAGTCGAAGAAGGCGGTCGACGAATCCCATGACGGACGCTTGTCGCCCAGGTTGTGCACGATGAAGCTGACGGTGGCCGCCTGGGTCGCCTTCCAGGCCAGGTTCAGGTCGAAGGTGCCGTACGGCTTGACGCGCTCGCCCGGACGGGTGGTCTGGTCGTAGCCGTCGACATAGTTCCACACCAGCGTATTGCTCCAGTCCTGGATATCCCAGCTCAGGCCGGTCACGCCGCGCCACTTCGGAATCGAGCCGAAGTAGTTGTTGCCGGCGCCTTCCGTGAGCGGCAGGCCGACCGCCAGCGGCTGTTCGAACGACAGCACCCGGCTCAGTTGCGCGTTCAGGGTCAGCTTGCCGTAGGCGGCCAGCGGCTGCACGTGGCGCAGGTCAATGTCGAAGCCCGACACCACGCGGTTGCCCTGGTTGGCATACTGGCGGTACAGGGTCAGGATGCGGCCCTGGGCGTCGCGCACGATCTTGCCGGGCGCCGACGCTTCGTTGGCGATGATGTTGTCGGCCGATTCGGTGCCGATCACGCCCTCGGTACGGATGCGGTAGAAATCCAGGCCCAGGCTCGTGCGGTTGTTCGGGGCCAGCACGATGCCGAAGTTGGCATTGGTCGAGCGCTCAGGCGACAGGTCGGGGTTGGCGATCGTCAGGTTGGTGATGCCGCGCGCCTGGGTCGGCGAGATCGGATCGCGCGGATCGACCACGTTGCCGTAGCTGACCGAGGTCGAGTTGGTGATCTCGGGCAGCGACGGCGCGCGGAAGCCCCGCGACAGCGTGCCGCGCACCAGCAGCCACGGCGCCGCCTGCCAGCGCACGCTGGCCTTGGGCGAGAAGGCGCTGCCGAAGTCGTCGTAATGGTCGCCGCGCCCGGCCAGGTTGACGCTCAGGTCTTTCAGCACCGGCACGTTCAGCTCGGCGAACAGCGCCGCCACGTCACGGCTGCCATCGATGATGTTGATCGCCGGGCGCAGCTCGGTGCCCGACAGCACCGCGGTCGAGGTCTGCGAATCCATCTCTTCGCGCCGCCACTGGGCGCCGGCGGCGAAGCCGAGCGCCCCGGCCGGCAGCTGCACCAGTTCGCGGGTCGCGCTCAGGTCGACCGTGGTGAGCTTCGACTCGGCCGGGCGCAAGGTCGACAGGCGCAGGCGGTTGCGCACTTCCTCGCTGTTATTGGCCTGGTTGACGAAGTCATAGCTGCCGTCCGCGAGCACCTTCTCGAACTCGTAGCGGTTGACGAAGTTCTGCACGGTTTCCTTCAGCTCGCTGCCGGAGTGGCCGACCGAGGCGTCGTATTCCCAGCCGCCGGCATAGCCCTTCACGCCTGTCAACACGCGGAAGAACTCCACACGGCCCTGCTTCATGCGCGGGCCCAGGTCGAACAGGGTGGCGTTGAACGGCAGCGGCGTGGCGCCGGGATTGTTCGGATGGCCGACCGGCAGCACCACGTTGATGTTGTCGAGCTGCTGGGTGGCGTCGTTCCAGGCGCGCAGGCCGGTGCCGACGGTCAGCGGTGCGCTGAAGGTCTGGTCGGCGCGCGAGCGGCCGTACAGCACCTCGGCATAGGCCTCGTGGTCCTGGCCCAGCTTGACGGTGCCGCGCAGCGAGGCGTGGGCGCGCTGGATGCCCGGAATCAGGGTCTTGTAGGTGGCCGGGTTGTAGGCCAGGACGTTACCACTGCGGCCAGGCGTGATCTCGCCGTAGGGCTGCACCGCCAGCGGACCCGCATTCGCGCCGGATGCGCCGCCCAGCCACTGGGTCGGGTCGTTGTTGACGTAGTTGGTCGGCACCCAGGCCAGGGTCCCGTTCGGATTGCCGCGGAAGTCGCTGCCGGCGATCCAGCCCACCTGGTCCTGCTGCAGCTTGTCGCGCCACTGGGCATCAAGCGAGAACACGACGCTGTAGCCATCCTCGACCAGCGAACCGAAGCCGGACTGCAGGGTCACGCTCTTGTCGTCCTGGCCGGTTCCCTCGGTGGAGCGTCCGGCCTGGGCGCTGATCTCGGTGCCCTTGAACTCCTTGTAGAGAATGATGTTGACCACGCCGGCGACGGCGTCCGAACCGTAGACCGACGAAGCGCCGTCCTTCAGCACCTCGATGCGCTGCACCGCCGCCATCGGCAGGCTGTTCAGGTCGACGAAGACTTCCTGCAGGTTCTGGGCGGTGGCGTAGGGGCTGACGCGCTTGCCGTTCACCAGGATCAGCGTGTTCTTCTGGCCCAGGCCGCGCAGCGACAGGCCGGCGGTGCCGGCCGAAAAGCTGCCGGTGAACTGTTCGTTGTAGCTGTTGCCGCTGTTGGCCGAGATCGAACGGATCACGTCGGCGATGCTGGCCTTGCCGGTGGCGGCCAGCTCCTTGGCGGAGATGACCTGGACCGCGCTGGCGCCTTCCTTTTGCGTGGTGCGGATGTTGGAGCCGGTGACGACGACTTTTTCGATGTCCTGGGCGACGGCGTGTTGCGAGAATGCGGCGGCGAGCGCCACGACGATAGCGAGTGGTTTGTGCATGGTGTTCCTGGTAGTGGTCTTCCCGCGGCGGCGCTCCAGGCGTCGCAGCGGGCGTGCGCTTCCTGCCCCATCCTCGAGGGACGGGTGCGGAAGACGGCGGTATGGATCAGGCGATCAGTTGCGCGACATTCGACAGCACGACCCGGCCTTGCCCGGCAGGTGCGCCGTGCGGGTTCGTGAAGCAGGATGCTGCGAATGTGTCATGACCGAATAATCGTTGAATTGCTGTGGAAGACGCATAATACCCGGCGGAAATGGCATGCCAAACGAATAAATAAATACAAGCTTATGCAAATCGCCATCGAAACGCCCTGTCGACCGGGCGATTGACCGCACTAGCCCGACATGTCATATTGCCATTTTTTCCACCCAAGGAAGTCAACGCATGCGTCACCTTGTCCCTGTCCTCGGCCTCAGCCTCGCCCTCGCCGGCTGCGCGACCCAGCTTGACGCGCCCCGCGCGTCCGCCCCTGATGCGCTCACCAGCCACATCTCGGCCGACTCACTGCGCGGCCACCTGTCCTTCCTCTCGTCCGACCTGCTCGAAGGCCGCGGCACGCCGTCGCGCGGCGTCGACCTGGCGGCCGAGTACATCGCCGCCCAGTTCCGCCGCGCCGGGCTCGAGGCGGCCGGCGACGACGGCTACTACCAGACCGCCCACTGGCAGTACGCGAAGCGCGGCGAAAAGGACATCACGCTCACGGTGAAGGCTGGCGGCAAGACGATCGAGGTCCCGGTCGGCGGCGCCTCGGCCAATTTCGTCGACCCGGTCACCCTCGGGAACACGCCGGCCGTGTTCATGCCATGGCAGGCGGCGCTGGACGACAAGGGCGCGGCCGACGGCAAGGTGCTGGTCGTGCCCGCGGCGGCGATCCCGGGCGCGGCCGGCGTGCTGAAATCGAAGCTGCAGAGCAAACCCGCGCTGGTCTTGATGATCGACCGCGAACGCCGCCATGGCCGCACCCAGGGCGGCTGGTTGATCGACCCGAGCCAGCCGGTGGCCAAAAACGGCCCGCCGGTCGTGCTGCTGCACGCGGCCGACGTCGCCGCCACGCTCGAACAGGGCGGCGCCAGCATCGCGGCCAAGGTGGTGGCGCCAACCGTCAGCCCGGTCAAGCTGCGCAACGTGATCGGCGTCCTGCGCGGATCGGATCCGCAACTGAAGAACAGCTACGTCATGCTCAGCGCCCACTACGACCACCTGGGCATCCGCGACGGCGAGATCTATAACGGCGCCAACGACGACGGCAGCGGCACCGTGTCGATGATCGAGATCGCCGCCGCCATGGCCGCGCAGAAGGAACGCCCGCGCCGCAGCATCGTGTTCGTCGCCCTGTTCGGCGAAGAGCTCGGCCTGCTGGGTTCGCGCTACTATGCGAAGCACCCGGTGTTCCCGCTGAAGGACACCGTGATGAACCTGAACCTGGAGCAGCTGGGCCGCACCGACGACAGCGAGGGCCCGCAGGTCTCGTCGGCGACCATGACCGGCTTCGACTACTCCACCGTGGGCACGACGCTGCAGCGCGCCGCCGGGCGCACCGGCATCCGCTTCTGGAAGCATCCGACCAACAGCGACCGCTATTTCGCCCGCAGCGACAACCAGGCCCTGGCCGACGCCGGCGTGCCGGCGCACACGCTCGCAGTGGCCTTCGGCTTCCCCGACTACCACGGCAAGGACGACACCTGGGACAAGATCGACTACGACAATATGGCGCGCGTGAACCGCATGATCGCCCTGGCCCTGCAGGACATCGCCAACGACGCGGCCAAGCCGGCGTGGACCGACGTTCCCAACGCCGCCAAGTACCGCGAGGCGGCGCGCGCGCTGCACGCGGCGCCGTGATGTCGGCGTCCGCGTTGGCGCCGGCCCTGTGATCGCCGCCCTGTCGATCCGCCCTCCCGGCGCGCCCGCGCCGATGCGGGTCGACGGCATGCGGCTGATCGCGGGCAGCGGCGCCGAAGGCGACCGCCATCTCGATCCGCTGTCCCCGCGCCAGTTGCTGCTGGCTTCGCGTGCCGGCTATGCCGCCCTGGCGCTCGCGCCGCAGGCGCTGCGCGAAAACCTCCTGCTCGACGACGACGTCGAACGTCTGCCTTCCGGCACCGTGCTGCAGATCGGGGCCGAGGCCAAGGTGCGGCTGATGTTCGCCTGCGAAGCCTGCGGCCGGCTCGACCTGCACGCCGAGCGGCTGGCGGCCAGGATCGGCGCCCGGCGCGGCGTGCTGGCGCGCGTGGTCGAGGGCGGGGTCATCCGTCCGGGCGATCCGGTGCGCAATCTCGGTCAAGGCTTCGCGTCGTGGCCGGACGACTGGCGCCTGCGCATCGCCCAGGTGCTGGACGCCGTCCCGCCTGGCGCCGTGGTCGAGTACGCCCAGCTGGCGCGCCTGGCGGGCGTTCAGTCCAGTTATTGCCGGGCCTTTCCGCGCCTCTTGCGCGCACTGGGATCAGGCCATGCGGCCAAGGCCGTCCCGGCGCGCGCCGCCTGCCCGCTTCCGCGCTGGAACGGCGCCGGCCTGTTCGACTAGGCAGCGACCTTTTTCGGGGCCGGCTTGAGCCGGGCCACCCCGAGAATCACCAGCGCCAGCCCGCCCAACTGATATAACGACAGCGGTTCGCCCAACAGCAACCATGAAGCGAACACGGTCAGCACCGGCCCCAGGTTGCCCACCGCCGCCGCCTGCGGCGCGCCCATGCGCCCGATCGCCAGCGCCAGCCAGTAGATCGGCAGCGCGGTCGACACCAATGCCATCAGGCCGGCATTGAGCCAGACCGCGGGCGGCAGCGCCGGCAGCGCGGCCGGGTCGCCAGCCGCCACGAAGTGCCCCAGCACGAACGCGCAGGACGCGCTGCCGGCCAGGCCGGCCAGGCGCATGGAGCCGATCCGGCCCACGAGCGCCCCGGTGCCGAGATAGTACATGGCGTAGGTGACCGCGCTGGCGAACACCCAGGCCGATCCCACCATCACCTCGCGGCTCCAGCCGGTCACCTGCAGGTCGTGCACGAAGCCGATGCCCAGGCCCAGGTAGCAGATCGCGAGCGCCTGCAAGGTGCGGCCCGATGGCCGCTGGCGCGTCAGGCAGACCTGGAACAGCAAGACCAGGGTCGGGTACAGGTAAAGGATCAGCCGTTCCAGCCCCGCCGTGATGGTTTCCAGGCCATAGAAGTCGAACAGGCTGGAAAGATAGTAGCCAAGAAAACCCAGCACGGCGATGTGGAGCCCGTCCTTCACCGACAGCGGTTCGGCGGTGCGGTCGCGCGCCAGCCAGGCCAGCCACAGGAACAACGGCAGCGCGAAGCCCATGCGCAAGGCCAGCAGGGTGAGCGCATCGACCGGCGCCGCCGCATAGCCCAGCTTGACGAACACCGCCTTCATGCTGAAGCCGGCGGCGGCGAGCACCGCGTACAGGCGGCCATCCTGGGACCAGCTGCGAAGAACTGCTTGGGTTGAACTCATGATCGGATGTTGGCGGCAAAGACCTTATTCTGCCGCGAAAGCATCCGCGCTAGAATACGTCACTCCTGGACTCTGCCTTCGCGATACGAGAAACCCCATGCACGTCGACCTGACCGATCTCCGCCTCTTGCTGGCCATCGCCGACGCCGGAAGCCTCAGCAAGGCGGCCGAGCGTTTCCCGATCGCCCTGTCGGCCGCCAGCAACCGCCTGCGCGGCTTCGAGGAAGATTGCGGCATCGTGGTGTTTACCCGCTTGGCCGGCGGGATGGCGCCGACGCCGGCCGGCCGCTTCATCCTGGAGCGCGCGGCGCGCGTGGTCAGCGAGGTCGAGCAGTTGCGCGATACCGTGCGCGAGCTGCGCGGGCCGCAGCGCGGCGCGGTGCGCCTGGCCGGCACCACGGTGGCGATCAGCACCTTCCTGCCGGCCGCGCTGGGCGTGTTCCTGGGCGACCATCCAGAAGTCGACCTGCAGCTCGAGGAACGCACCAGCCGCGACATCCTGCAGGCGGTGCGCGCCCGCGAGATCGAGATCGGCATCCTGGACGGCAACGTGGCGACCGGCGACGTGATCTCGCTGCCGTTTCGCACCGACCGCCTGGTGCTGCTGGTGCCGAACGGCCACCCGCTGGGAGCGCGCCCTGCCACCCGGCTGCGCGACGCCTTCGAGTTCGCCTTCGTCTGCCTGCCCGCCGAGCGCCCGATGCAGCACTTCGTCGAGTCGCGCGCAGTGCAGAGCGGGCGCCCGCTCAAGGTGCGGGTGCGCGCGCCCAGCTTCGACGCCATCGCCCAGCTGGTGGCGCAGGACGCCGGGATCGCCATGCTGCCCGAGGCCGCCGCCAGCCGCTTCGCGCGCGAGCTGCCGGTCGGCATCGTGTCGCTCGACGACGCCTGGGCCAACCGGGAACTTCGGGTGTGCTTCGCCGATCCGAATACCCTGAGTCCGCATGCGGAAACGTTGTTACGTTATCTAGCGCACAGCGGATGAGTGTTGGAAATGTTGTAATGGCTTCGTCGCGCACGATTGCGGTCGTGGCGTGAGTCAAAAAATTAGCAGCAGGTGTAAGCTAAACGACAACATTTATTTTAAGGAGCACACCATGAAAACCACCTTCGCCCTGTCCGCCATCATGCTGTCCGTCGCCGTCCTGGCCACCGGCTGCAACAAGAACGACAATATGGGCCCAGCGCAAGAAGCCGGCGCCGCTGTCGACAATGCCGGCCGCGCCGTGGCCGAAGAAACCCGTGAAGGCGTGGCCGCTGCCGACGCCGCCGCCGAACGTGCGGGCGACCGCATCGAAGCCGCCGGCGACCGCGCCGAAGCCGCTGCCGAGCGCGCCGGCGACCGCATCGACAACGCCACCGCCGAAGTGCGCCAGGAGTCGCGTGAAGCCGCCGCCGAAGCCAAGGAAGCCGTCAGCGACACCACCGCCGCTGCTGGCCGCAGCGTCGAACGCGCCGGCGAAAAAATGCAGGACGCTTCGAAATAATCGTCCAGCGTCATCGTTTCAGACTAGCCGCGTGGCCGGGTAACCGGCTGCGCGGCTTGTTCTCGTCCGTCCAGGCGATCCGTCTCGCCTGTCTCTGCGTTATCTCCCTCGCGTCCGCGCACGCTGCCTCGCAGCTGCTCTCGCACCGTCTCGACAATGGCGTCGTCCAGGCGCGAATCGCCGAGTCGGCCGGTGGCCGGCTGCTGTCGTTCGCACTGGCAGGCAAACCCAATTTCCTGCTCGTCGACGAAACCGCCGGCGCACCCGACGCCATACCCAATGCGGCGTCCGGCCACGTGCCTTACCAGGGACACGAAGTCTGGATCGGGCCACAAAGTGAGTGGTGGGTGCATCAGGACGTCAATCCGGCGCGCGCCGCCGCGAAGGCGGCCTGGCCTCCGGACCCTTGGCTGAGCCTTGCGAAGTACACGCTGGCGGAAAGCAAGCGCGACGAAATCGTGCTCGACAGCCCGGCCAGTCCCGTGTCCGGCATCCAGCTGCGCAAGCGCTACGCCCTGGTCGCGGACAAGCCGCACAGCCTGCGGCTGGAAGCCGAAGCAACCAACCGCAGCGGCAAACAGGCGGGACGCGACATCTGGTTCAATACGCGCGTGCCGGCGCACACGATGGCCTATGTGCCGGTGGCGGCGCCGGACGATGTCCGGATCGAGCCGGCCGGTGCGTTGCGCTACACGCTCGAAGGCGGCCTGCTGTCGCTGGACCTCCCGGCGCCGGGTGACCCCGCGCGCAAAGGCAAGCTGTTCGTCCAGCCCTCGAGCGGCTGGCTGGCGGCATTCCGCGACGGCCAGCTGCTGGTGATCCAGTTCGCCCACCAGCCGCGCGCCGCGATCCACCCGGCCCAGGGCCAGGTGGAGCTGTACCAGGACATCGACGCCGCAGCCCCGGCCAAGGGCATGCTGGAGCTGGAAGTGCATGCGCCCCATGTCGAACTGGCGCCGGGCCAGGCGATGCGGGCGTCCGAGCTATGGACCATCATCCCTTACGACGGTCCCGCCACCCGCGACGGCCACCTGGAATTCCTGCGCCGGCAAGCGGCGCAGCTCGGAATATCAGGCATCCGGTGAGAACGGCGTCTCGGCCACGCCCTTGACGCCAGGGCGCAGCACCACCACGGCGCCGGCATCCCCGCCCGGGTTGCCGCCGCCTGCGGGGTCGATCGACGTCACCAGCAGCAGGTCGAGATCCGGCCCGCCGAAGGCGCACATCGACGGCTTGGCCATCGGCAGTTCGATCTCGCGATCGAGCCTGCCCGCCGGGGTGTAGCGCTGCACCACGCCGCCATCGTTGGCGCAGGTCCAGTAACAGCCGTCGGCGTCGACCGCGGCGCCATCCGGCCGGCCCTTCTGGCCGTTCAGGTCGAGGAACACCCGTTGGCCATGCGGCAAGCCCGCGTCGACGTCGTAGTCGTAGGCCCAGACCATGCGGCGCAGGGGATGGGAATCGGACAGGTACATCGTCTTCCCGTCCGGCGACCAGGCCAATCCGTTCTGGGTCAGCATGTTCGACACCACCGGCCCGTGCAGGCCGCCACGGCCGGAATAACGATACAGGCCGCCGATCGCGCGCGCGGCGCCCATGTCCATGAACATGGTGCCGCTCCAGAAACGCCCCTGGCGGTCGCAGCGGCCGTCGTTGAAGCGCATGCCCTCACCCAGCTCGCTTGCCGCCGGCGCGGCCAGCCGGCGAGCGCCGACCGAACCATCGTCGTGCAGGTCGAGGTGGAAGATCCCGCTCTCCATCCCGGCCACCAGCCCGCCGCCGCCGCTGGCCGCGATGCAGGCCACCATCTCCGGCGCCAGCCAGCGGCGCAATTCCCCGCTGGCGTGGTCACGCCGCCAGATGCGGCGGGCGGGAATGTCGACCCAGTACCAGGCCTGCTCCCCCGCATGCCACATCGGGCTCTCACCGGTCGCGCAGTGCACGCCGGCGACGATGTCCATTTCCATCGACATCCTTACAGGTCCTTGATTTCACGGTGCTGCGGCACCAGCGCCTTCATCACGCACCAGGCCACCAGATAGGCCAGCGCGCAGATCGAGAACATGATCATGTAACCGGTCGACAGCTGGCCCAGGGCGCCATAATAGTCGAACAGCCAGCCGCCGAGCTTGGTCAGCAGCACGCCGCCCAGGCCGCCGGCCATGCCGCCGATGCCGACCACCGAGCCCACGCTGTGTTTCGGGAACATGTCCGACACCGTCGTGAACAGGTTGGCCGACCAGGCCTGGTGGGCCGAGGCGCCGATGCCGATCAGGATCACCGGAATCCAGAAGCCCAGGTAGCCCAGCGGCTGCGCCAGCAGCACCACCAGCGGGCACAGGGCGATCAGGAGCATGGCGCGCATGCGGCCGTGATAGATGTCGGCGCCGCGGTTCAGGAAGTAGGTCGGCAGCCAGCCGCCGCCGATGCTGCCCACCATCGTCATGCTGTACAGGACCGCCAGCGGCAGGATCATGGCGGTGGCCGACATGCCGTATTGCGCCGACATGTATTTCGGCAGCCAGAACAGGAAGAACCACCACACGCCGTCGGTCAGGAATTTACCGGCGACGAAGGCCCAGGTCTGGCGGTAGCCGAGCAGCTTGAACCACGAGGTCCTGGCGACCCGGGTGTTGTCGATCGCGGCAGGGCTGACTCCGGCGTCGCTGTTGATATAGGCCAGTTCGGCCGCGCCGACGCGCGCCGAACGCTCCGGCACGTCGTACAGCCAGATCCAGGCGCCCATCCAGACGAAGCCGATGGCGCCGATCACGATGAAGGCAGCCTGCCAGCCCCAGAACTCGGCGATCACCGGCACCGTCAGCGGCGCCAGGATGGCGCCGACGTTGGCGCCCGAGTTGAAAATGCCGGTCGCGAACGAGCGCTCGCGCTTGGGGAAGTATTCGGCGGTGGCCTTGATCGCGGCCGGGAAGTTGCCGGCTTCGCCGATGGCGAGCACCGCGCGGCCGATCATGAAGCCGGCGATCGACACCGGCACCACGGCCAGCCCGATGGCGGTGAACACGGTGTTGACCGCCTCGCCGAGCCAGATCGCGTAGGCGTGGGCGACGGCGCCGAGCGACCAGACCACGATGGCCAGCACGTAGGCGCGCTTGGTGCCCATGCGGTCGATCACGCGGCCGGCGAACAGCATCGAGATGGCGTAGACGAACTGGAAGGTGGCCGCGATGTTGGCGTAGTCGGTGTTGGACCAGCCGAATTCGGCGGACAACATCGGCGCCAGCAGGCTGAGGACCTGGCGGTCCAGGTAATTGATGGTGGTGGCGAAGAACAGCAGTGCGCAAATCGTCCAGCGATATTTGCCCACCACCGTCTGTGCCGGTGCGAGGTCGATGACTTGCTGATTCATGGTGATCAGTTCTTTACAAGTTAAGACAGCCGGTGTCTCCCCCGGCTGGTGCTGCGACAGAAACTTACGGCGTTACGCATTCCCTCCAGCTTGCAAGGCGCCGTCCAGCAGGCGCGCGAGACCCAGCGGATTCTCGTCGCGCAACGCTTCCGGCAGCAGGTTGGCGGGCACGTTCTGGTAGCACACCGGCCGCAGGAAGCGGTCGATCGCGCTGGCGCCGACCGAGGTCGTGCGGCTGTCGCTGGTGGCCGGGAACGGGCCGCCGTGGACCATCGCGTGCGACACTTCGACGCCGGTCGGGAAGCCGTTGAACAGCACCCGGCCCGCCTTGCGTTCCAGGATGGTCAAGAGCGCGCCGGCCAGGCCGTGGTCGGCGGCTTGCGCATGGACGGTGGCGGTCAGCTGGCCGTGCAGCGCCTCGGCCGCCCGCAGCAACTGATCGGCGTCCTTGAAGCGCACCAGCACCGCGGCCGGGCCGAACACTTCGTCTTCGAGCGCCGCATTGCCCAGGTAGGTGTCGGCGTCGCACAGGTACAGCGCGGCGCGCGCCGCGCAGCCCGCGCCCTGTTCACTTCCTTGCGCCACCAGCTGCAATCCCTCGACCTGGCCGAACTTCGCCACGCCGCTGTTGTACGCCTCGTGGATGCCGGCGGTGAGCATGGTGCCGGCGCCCTTGCCCGCCAGCGCCTCGCCGGCCGCCTTGACGAAGGCGTCCAGGTCGGCGCCTTCGAGCGCGAACACCAGGCCCGGGTTGGTGCAGAACTGGCCGACGCCAAGCGTCAGCGAATCGACGAAGCCCTGCGCCAGGCCGGCGCCGCCGGCCTGCAGCGCGGCCGGCAGCAGGAACACCGGGTTCACGCTGCTCATTTCGGCGTAGACGGGAATCGGCTCGGCACGGCCGGCGGCGGTGCGCATCAGCGCGGTGCCGCCCTGGCGCGAACCGGTGAAGCCCACCGCCTTGATCGCGGGGTGCGCCACCAGTTGCTGGCCGACGGTGCGGCCATCGCCATACAGCATCGAGAACACGCCTTCCGGCATGCCGGCTTCCCTGGCCGCGCGCTGGACGGCGCGGCCGACCAGTTCCGAGGTGCCCGGGTGGGCGGCGTGGGCCTTGACCACGACCGGGCAGCCGGCCGCCAGCGCGGAGGCCGTGTCGCCACCGGCTACCGAGAACGCCAGCGGGAAGTTGCTGGCGCCGAACACGGCGACCGGGCCGAGGCCGATCTTGCGCAGGCGCAGGTCGGGACGCGGCGGCGCACGGTCCGGCAGCGCGCTATCGATGGTCGCATCCAAGAAGTAACCGTCGCGCACCACCTTGGCGAACAGGCGCAGCTGGTTCACGGTGCGCATCCGCTCGCCTTCCAGGCGCGCCTGCGGCAGGCCGGTCTCGAGCATGGCGCGCTCGATCAGTGCCGGGCCGACGGCCAGGATCTGTTCGGCGATCGCTTCCAGGAAGCGCGCGCGCTGCTCGAGCGGCAAGGCGCGGTAAGGGTCGAAGGCCTGGGCCGCCAGCGCGCAGGCGCGCTCGACGTCGTCGCCGGTCGCCTGGCCGAAGCCCGGCTCCAGGTTGGCGCGGGTGGACGGGTTGAAGCCGAAGGCCTCGCCTGCAGTGCCGCGCACGCACTGCTGGCCAATGATCATTTCACCGAGGATCGTCATGATTACAGCACCCCGTTTTTCTTCAGCAGGTCGAGCAGCATCGCGTCTTCTTCGGCGGTCAGGTCGGTCAGCGGCGGACGCACCGGGCCGGCGCCGTGGCCGACCAGGCGGGCGCCGGCCTTGATGATGCTGACGGCGTAGCCGGCCTTGCGGTTGCGGATCTCGAGGTAAGGCAGGAAGAACTCGTCGATCAGGCGGTTGGTGGTGTCGGTGTCGCCGGCGGCGGTGGCGTGATAGAAGTCCATCGCCAGTTGCGGCACGAAGTTGAACACGGCCGACGAGTAGACCGGGGTGCCCAGGGCCTTGTAGGCGCCGGCATACACTTCGGCGGTCGGCAGGCCGCCCAGGTAGCTGAAGCGGTCGCCCAGCTTGCGCCAGATCGCGACCATCAGTTCGATGTCGCCGTTGCCGTCCTTGAAGCCGATCAGGTTCGGGCAGCGGTCGGCCAGCTTGGCCAGCGAATCCGGGGTCAGGCGGCAGTTGGCGCGGTTGTAGACCACGACGCCGATCTTGACCGAGCGGCACACCGCCTCGACGTGGGCGATCAGGCCGTCCTGGCTGGCTTCGGTCAGGTAGTGCGGCAGCAGCAGCAGGCCTTTGGCGCCCTGGCGCTCGGCTTCCTGGGCGTGCGCGATGGCGGTGCGGGTCGGGCCGCCGCAACCGGCCAGGATCGGCACCACGCCGGCGCAGGTGTCGACCGCGGTCTTGATGATCTGGCCGTACTCCTCGCCGTGCAGCGAGAAGTATTCGCCGGTGCCGCCGGCCGCGAACAGCGCGGTCGCGCCGAACGGCGCCAGCCATTCGAGGCGCGCGGCATAGCCTTTCGGATCGAACTCGCCCTGCGCGTCGAAGTCGGTGATCGGGAAGGACAGCAGGCCGTGCGACAGGACTTGCTTGAGTTCATTTGGTTGCATTGCTCGGGTCTCCGTGGGTCTAGGTGTTGGACGAAAAAGTGCTATGACTCGTATGTCAGAATCAAGTTGTAAGTCATCGTACAACCTAAGTCGGGCGACCGCAAGCAAAATGTGCCGGAAAGATTCAGTTCAGCGATCCCTCCAGGCGGCGCTGCGCCTGCACCAGGCGTTCGCGGCTGTTGGACAGGTGGGTGCGCATCGCCGCGCGCGCCGCTTCCGGATCGCGCCGCTCGATGGCGCGGAAGATATCGTCGTGCTCGCGGCTGACGCGCTCGAGGAAGTCGGCCGGCTTGTCCTGTTCCAGCTTCGGCGTGTCCAGCCGCGCGCGCGGGATGATGGCGTTGCCCAGCTGCTCGAGGATGTCGACGAAATAGCGGTTGCCGGTCGCCTGGGCGATCAAGAGGTGGAAGCGCTTGTCGGCATCCACCGCCGACCTGCCCTCGGCCATCGCCTGCTGCATCTCGAGCAGCGCGCCGGCCAGCTCGTCGACCTGGTCTTCACTGCGCCGGCTCGCTGCCAGGCCCGCCGTCTCGGTCTCGACGCCGATGCGCAGCTCGAGGATGGACAGCACGTCGCGCAGGGTCAGGATGTGCTCGGCGTCGAGTCCGAGCCCGGCCTGCGCCCGCTCGATCACGAAGGTGCCGATGCCGTGCCGGGTCTGCACCAGGCCGGCCGCTTGCAGGTGCGAGATCGCTTCGCGCACCACGGTGCGGCTGACGCCGTGCTGCGTCATCAGCGACGATTCGGTGGGCAGCTTGTCGCCCGGCTTGAGCGCCCCCTGGCGGATGGTGCCGCTGATATGCTCGACCACGCCCTGGGCGAGGCTGCGGTGCTTGCGTTGGGGAAGAGTCATGGTCATTCGATGGATTGGATGGGATGGCGCGATTATACGCGAAGGGTGGGTTGCCACCTATATCAGTTGTCTGACATCCTATCTGCATAGCGCCGTGCACGACCGGCTCGTGGTACAACCACCTTGCGATATTGGTCCGACCAAACTAGAATCGGGTATCAAAAAAAACTGGAGACTCCATGCCGTCGATCCGCCTGCTCCCCCTGCTTACCCTCTTGCTGGCCGGCGCCGCCTGGTCGGCGCCTCCGGCGCACGACCGCGTGATCCTGATCGGCGACTCGACCATGGCCAGCAGCACCGGCTACGGCGATGCGTTGTGCGCCCGCCTCACTCCCGAGACGGCCTGCCTGAACCTGGCGCGCGGCGGGCGCAGCTCGGGCAGCTTCAGGGCCGAAGGCCGCTGGGACGAGGTGACCGGCCTGCTGCGCCAGGGGGCCGGCTACCGCCGCACCTATGTGCTGATCCAGTTCGGCCATAACGACCAGCCGGGCAAACCCGGGCGCTCGACCGACTATGCGACCGAGTTTCCTGCGAATATGACCCGCTACGTCGAGGAAGCGCGCGCACTCGGCGCGGTGCCGGTGCTGGTGACCCCGCTCACGCGCCGCAGCTTCAGGCAGGGCTATGTACAGAACGACCTCGCGCCATGGGCCGGCACGGTGCGCAGGATCGCCGCCGCCACCGGCACGCCGCTGGTCGACCTGAATGCGCTGTCGCTGGCCGCGGTCCAGGCCATGGGGCCGCGGGAAGCGGACAAGCTGGCGCGCGCCGGCGCCAATTTCGACCATACCCACGTCGGCCCGCTGGGCGCGCAGCGCTTCTCCGACATCGTCGCGCGCGAACTCCTGCGGCAAGTGCCAGACCTCGCCCCGGCGTTCGCGCCGGGCGTCCGCACCGCCGCGCGGGGCGCGCAATGAGCGGCGCGCGCGCACTTTCCCCGGCCTTTGCCTCGGCCCTCGCCCTCGCGTTCACCTCGCTGACGCCAGGCGCCGCCTCCGCCGCAGCCCCCATGCCGGGCCCGATCGCCGAGCGCCAGCACGCTCCTGCGGACGGCTGGGCCGCCCAGCAAGGCGGCACCCGCGGCGGCGCCCTCGCCAGCCCGGCCCACGTCTACACGGTGACCGACCGCGCGCAGCTGGTGGCCGCGCTGGAGGCATCGGCGCCGGCGCGCATCGTGCGCGTGGCGGCCACCATCGACATGAGCGAGGGCCGCCCTTTCCGCGACCACGATGAACAAGCCCGGCGCGGCGCGGTGCGCATCCCATCGAACACCACCCTGCTCGGCGTGGCGCCGGGCGCCGGCTTCGTCAACGCCAGCCTGATCGTCGCCGGCGTCGAACAGGTGATCGTGCGCCACCTGGCGATCCGCAATCCCTGCGACGTGGCGCCGCAATGGGATCCGCAAGACGGCGCCAAGGGCAACTGGAACTCCGAATTCGACGGCATCACGGTGCGCGACGCGCGTCACGTCTGGATCGACCATAACAGCTTCACCGACGCGCCCGACACCGACGACCGCGCCCCGGTCGAGAACGGCAAGCGCAAGCAGTGCCACGATGGCGCGCTCGACATCACCCAGGGATCGGACCTGGTCAGCGTCACCTACAACCATTTCGCCCAGCACGAGAAGAACATGCTGATCGGCGCCGGCGACCGCTTCACCGGCGACCGGGGGCGGCTGCGCATCACGCTCAAGGGCAATCTGTTCGAGCACGTCGCCGAACGCGCCCCGCGGGTGCGCTATGGGCAAGTCCACCTGCTGAACAATTACTATGTGGGCGAGCGCGGTCGCGCGGTCTATGGCCACGGCTACAGCATCGGCGTGGCGCATGCCTCGCGCCTGATCTCCGACGCCAATGCCTTCGACGTGGCCGGCGCGAGCGCCTGCAGCCAGCTGGTGCGCGACCCGGCGCACAGCCCCGGCGTCTTCGTCGACACCGGCTCCCTGCTCAATGGCCAGCCGCTGGATGGCTGCCCTCACGGCGGCGAAGCCGGTTGGCGCGTCCCGTATTCGTACACGGCGCTGCCGGCGTTGCAGGTGCCCGCCCACGTGCGCGCCAATGCCGGCCCGCGGCCAGGCGCCAGCGACGCCGCCGGCGCCCTCGTGGAGGCGCGCATCGCGCCGTCGACCGGCGCGCCATTCGTGCTGCGCGCCCGACGCGCCGCCAACGGCGACTGGCAAGGCGCCAGCCTGCAATTGCTCGACGGCGGCAAGACGCTGCAGGTCGAGCTGCTCGCCGCACGCGGCGGCCAGGTGCAGCGCCTGAAGCAGATACGGCGCCGCACCGTGCCGAGCGGCATGCCGCTGGTGCTGGGCTTTGCCGCCGACGCCGGCCAACTGGCGGCGCTGGTCGATGGCGAGCGCGTGACCACCGCGCTGGCCGAGCCGTTGGCGGCCACGCAAGCGCTTGACTGGGAGGCCGGCGCGCACCGGCTGCTCGACCTGCGCGGCGGCCCCGTTGACGCGGTCCCGGCGCGCCTGAGCGCCCAGGTCGCCGAACGGCGCATCCTGCTGCAGGCCGGCGACCCGGCGGCCACCGTACCCATTGGCGGCGCACTCGGCATCGAGGTCGTCAGCGACGATCCGCGCATCGCCACGGCCAACGTCGTCCACGGCGCCGTGCGCGTGACGCCGCTGGCGGCCGGCCGCACCGCGGTGACCGTGCGCAGCGCCGGCGATCCGTGGGCCCAGGCCAGTTTCGCCGTCGTGGTCGGCGAACGCTTCGTCGCGCCGCGCGGCGCCACGAGCGTCGCCACGCACCCACGGGCCGAAGAGCGCGGCGTGCCGCCCGATACGCCGCTGCGCCTGGCCCTGGCGCCTGGCGCCGAACTGACCGGGGAAGGCAGCATCCGGGTGCTGCGCAAGCGCGACGGCCTGCTGGTCGCCGTGGTGCGCCCGGGCGAGACGGTGGCCGCCATCGGCCCCGCGCCGCGCCGGCGCCTGGTGCGCCAGCACGATCTGCGGATCGTCGACGGTGAACTGCGCGCCCGCCTGCCGCAGGCGCTCGAGTACGACACCGAGTACGAGGCGCTGGCCGAGGCGCGCCTGGTGCGCGGCGCGGCGTTCCACGGCGCGCGCTGGCGCTTTCGCACCACGCCGCACCGCCCGGTCGGCGACAGCGTGACGGTGGCCGCCGAGGGACGGTCGCATTTCCGCACCGTGCAGGGCGCGCTCGATTACGCGATGTCGCTGCCGCGCGCGCAAGCGCTCACGGTCAATGTGGCCGACGGCGTCTATCCCGAATTGCTGTACCTGCGCGACAAGGACAACCTCGCCCTGCGCGGCGCCAGCCGCGAGGCGACCGTCATCCGCGCCGCCAACAGCGACACCCTCAACCCCGGCTCCGGCGCCGGGCAGGAAGCAGGCACGCCAGGGCTGCTGGGCGGACGCGCGCTGTTCCTGGCCCAGGACAGCGACCTGCTCGACCTGCGCGACATCGCCCTGCACAACAGCACCCTGCGCACCGACGGCCACTCGCCGCAGGCCGAGACGCTGTTCTTCAGCAGCCGCGACGGCCGCCTGATGGCGCGCAACGCCCACTTCCTGAGCGAGCAGGATACGCTGCAGCTGACCGGTTATGCCTGGTTCCACAAGTCGCTGGTGGAAGGCAACGTCGACTTCATCTGGGGGAACAACCGCGCCGCGCTGTTCGAGGACAGTGAAATCCGCAGCATCGGCGACAGCGCCCGGCCGGACAGCGGCGGCTACATCGTGCAGGCGCGCACGATCGGCGCCGCCGAACCGGGCTTCGTCTTCCTGCGCTCGCGCCTGACCCGCGGCGCCGGGCCGGCCGGCAACCTGCCGGCGGACGGCAGCGCCTACCTGGCGCGCTCGCCCGGCACCGCCAACACCTGGGACAACGTCGCCTTCATCGATTGCAGCGTCGGCCCGCACATCGCCGCCGACGGCTGGCTGCGGCGGCCGGCGCCGAATCCGGCCGCAGGCGGATGGCGCGAATACGGGAACCGTGGACCGGACGGCGAGGCGCGCAGCTACGGCGGCTTCATGCTCGAGCGCGAACAGGCCGCGCACCTGTCGAACCGCGCCGCCGTGTTCGCGGGGCGCGGCTGGAACCCGCAGCCCTAGGCGGCCGGCGCGCGCCACAATATCTGCCCGTCCACTTGCAACATTAACCATACCAAACTAAGATTCGCTAGTTTTGGCGCCCGCTGCCAATAATCCAGGACGAACCGATCGATGAAGAAGACCCCAGCGCTGAATGAACCTAGCACTACCGAGCCGCGGCTGTATCGGGTCGTTTCGGCCAGGATCGAGGAGCTGATCCGCGCCGAGAACATCCGCGCCGGCGAACGCCTGCCGGCCGAGCGCGAGCTGGCGGCCAAGCTCGGGGTCAGCCGCACCTCGCTGCGCGAGGCCCTGATCGCGCTCGAATTGAGCGGCAAGGTCGAAGTGCGCGGCGGCTCGGGAGTTTACGTCAGCGAAGACGTCGCGCCGAAGGCCGACGTGCCGACCGCCGGCCCCGGCCCGTTCGAAGTGCTGGCCGCGCGTCGCCTGATCGAGGTCGAGGTCGCGGCGCTGGCCGCGAAGCACGCCAGCGATTCGGCGATCGACGCCATCCTGGTGGCGGTCGAAGAGATGGAGCAGCACCATGAAGACCGCAGCGGCAACGAATCGGCCGACCGCAACTTCCACCTGGCGATCGCGCGCGCCACCGGCAACAGCGCGATGGTCGGCGTGATCGAATACCTGTGGAGCCAGCGCGGCTCGCTGTGGCACAAGCTGAAGGAACACTTCCAGACCGAGGAACTGCGCCAGCAGACGCTGATCGACCACCGCAACATCTTTGCCGCGATCGCCGCCCACGACGTCGCCGGCGCGCGCCAGGCCATGCGCGCCCACCTCGACCGCGTCACCCGTACCTTCTCGCGCGGCTGACCCGCCCTTCCCCACCCTTACCTGCGCCGCCCTTTCCTGCGCGGCCACTTCCTGCCCCGCGCGCTCCGCGCGGGCCTGCGCTCGCCCATCTCACCCACAAAGGTTAGACCGGATTAAATTTCGGCACGTCCAGATTGCCAAAGTGGTCCGACCAAAGTAGAATTGTTTCCATACCAATCATCGACGACCCGGCGGAACCGGGGCACACATGCGGGCGAGCCGGGGGCACATCCGGACGCATTCGACGACTACAGGCAGGAGACACGCAGTGAACAACCTTCGCACGACCAATCAACCCCGCTTCATCCTTTCAGCCGTCGCGCTCGCCGCGATGACCCTGGCCAACCTCGCCACGGCGCAGGAAGCGCCGATGCAGCGCATCGAGGTGACCGGCTCCTCGATCAAGCGCCTGGCGACCGAGAACGCGCTGCCGCTGACCACCTACAAGGCCGAGGAACTGGTCAACCAGGGCTTGACCACGATGTCCGAAGTCGCGGTGGCCCTGACCGTGGCCGCGACCAACGAACCGGTGGGCGGCGGAGGCGGCGGCACCATGATCAATATGCGCGGCCTGAACACCAACCGCACGCTGGTGCTGCTCAACGGCCGGCGCCTGGCCAACGAGGCGCTGGGCGCGAGCTCGGTCAACGTCGACGTGATCCCGATGGCCGCCATCGAACGGGTCGAAGTGCTGCGCGACGGCGCCTCGGCCCTGTACGGCACCGACGCCATCGCCGGCGTGGTCAACTTCATCACCAAACGCTCGGTCCAGGACGTGACCCTGCATGCCAGCACCGTGCAGCCGCAGGAATCCGGCGGCGGCGACCAGAAGCGCGTGACCATCGTGGCCGGCAAGGGCGACATCGCCAGGGATGGCTGGAACGTCTATACCGCATTCAGCGCCCAGCGCCGCGACTCGCTGCTGCAGCGCGACCGGCCGCAGATCTGGGACGCCGCGAAGCTCGCTTCGCTGGGCGGCACGCCGTTCAATTCGAACACCTCGGGCGGCTCCGCCTCGCCGGCCAACTTCACCATCTATCGCAACGGGCGCTCGGCCAACATCACGGGCAACCCCTATTTCGCGAACGGCTGCGTGGCGCCGGGCCTGGCCCAGACCACGGTGCCGTCGACCCGCACCAATGCCAACGGCGGCAACACCTGCATCACCGATCCGAGCATCTACCCGGAGCTGCTGCCGGAGAACCAGCAGGTCACCCTGTTCACCAAGGCCAGCCTGGCGCACGGCGAAGGCAAGATGCTCACCGTCGAGCTGAACCTGGCGCGCTCGTACATCGATGCCGTCAGCGGTCCCCAGCCCTTCGGCAACAATACCGACTATGACCGCCTGACGGCCTCGCGCCGCCCGCTGATGATGACGTCCGCCAGCAAATGGTATCCGGGCGGCAGCGGCGGCGTGCCGGCGGTGGCTGGCCTCAACGGCGAAGACCTGGCGCTGACCTGGAGCCTGGACGAACTCGGCCCGGTCAAGCTGCACGACGTGCAGACCAACCACCGCCTGGTGATCGCCGACGAGGGCCAGGTCGCGTCCTGGGATTACCGCGTGGGCGCCTCCTACGGCTACAGCCATCGCGACAGCGGCTTCAAGGAAAACTTCGTGCGCACGCCGGCCGTGTATGCGGGCGTCGCCAACGGCATCCTGAACCCCTTTGGCGCGCAGGACGAGGCCGGCCGCGCCTACCTCGAGAGCATCTCGGCCGACGGTGAAGTCTTCCGCAAGGCCGACGTGCGCTACTACGGCCTCGACTTCAACCTGAGCCGCACCCTGATGGACCTGCCGGGCGGCGCCCTGGGACTGGCGGTCGGCGGCGACTGGCACCGCGAGACCTACGAAGAGAACGTGCCGATGATCGGCGACGAGGTGGTATGGCGCGTCAATGGCACGCCGGGCAACAACCCGAGCGGCGCGCGCCGCGTCTCGGGCCTGTACGCCGAACTCGATGCGCCGGTCACGAAAGCGCTCAACCTGAACTTCGCGGTGCGCGGCGACCATTTCAGCGACTTCGGCTCGACCTTCAATCCGAAGGCCAGCTTCCGTTACCAGCCGATGAAGGAACTGATGGTGCGCGGCACCGTCAGCACGGGCTTCCGCGCCCCGACCCTGCCCGAATTGTACGGCGTGCCGCGCAGCCTGCAGCCGTCGACTTCGAGCTGGGACGACCCGCTGCTGTGCCCTGGCCCGACCCCGAACGTGGCCGGCTCCGGCTCTCTTACCACCGATCCGCGCTTCGCCGGCCTGGGCCTGGACGCGGAACGTGTCTGCAACACGCGCCTGACGACGCTGGTCGGCGCCAATCCGGACCTGGAGCCGGAGAAGTCGAAGACCTACACGGTCGGCTTCGTGATCGAACCGGTCAAGAACTTCGTGGCGACCGTCGATTTCTGGAAGATCGACATGAAGCGCACGATCGCCCAGATCAACGAGGACTCGATCTTCGACAACCTGGACCGCTACGGCGACCTGTTCGTGCGTAATCCCGACGGCACGCTGGCGTACATCACGAAGACCCGCCTGAACATGGGCGGCCTGAAGACCCAGGGCGTCGACATCGGCCTGAACTACCTGGTGCCGACCGCGAACTGGGGCCGCTTCGGCTTCTCGATGGACGGCACCTACACCGACCGCTACGAGGGCCAGAACGACGAAGGCAGCCCATGGGTCGACAGCGTCGGCCGCATCGGCGCCCTGTCCACCGGCTCGACCTCGGCCAACACGTATATCTTCAAGTGGAAGCACCAGGCGCGCGTGAACTGGAGCTACGGCCCGTTCTTCGCCCAGTTGACGCAGCAGTACACGTCGAGCTACGAAGACACCAACGCCCTGCCGACCCAGCAACCGGGCCAGCCGTTCTACAACGTGATCGAGCCCTATCGCGTGTACAACCTGTCGACCACCTACAAGGTGTCGAAGAACTTCAAGCTCGGCGCCGGCGTGAACAACCTGTTCGACACCGATCCGCCGCTGTCGAACCAGCGCCTGTCCTCGCGCGTCGTGTTCGCGCAGAACATCGCCAAGCCGATCGGCCGCGCCTTCACGCTGCGCGCCGACTACACGTTCTAAGCCCGTCGTTCTCGCCTGCGCGAAAAGTCGTTACCTCCGGTGGGGGTAACGACGTATCCTGGAGCGCCATGAAGCACCTGTCCAAGTTCCTGATCCTGTGGCTCGCCGCAAGCAGTGCCGGCTGCGCCAGCGACGCGCCGCGCGCCGCTTCTTTCGCCCCCATGTCGCGCCAGGCGGCGCCGCCCGACGGCTGGGCGGCCCAGGCCGGCGGCACCCGCGGCGGCGCCGACGCACCGACCGCCAACGTCTTCACCGTCACCGACGCCGCCCAGCTGCGCCGGGCGCTCGGCAAGTCGGTAGAAGGCAGCCGCATCGTGCAGGTCGACGGCGTGATCGACATGAGCGAAGGCCGGCCCTTTGCCGACCATGCGGACCAGTCCAGGCGTGGGCGGGTCGCGCTGCCGGGCGACACCACCCTGGTCGGGCTCGGGCCACGATCCGGCTTCGTCAACGCCCACCTGACGGTGACCAGGGTGTCGCAGGTCATCATTCGCAACCTGAACCTGCGCAATCCCTGCGACGTCGCGCCGCGCTGGGACCCCAAGGACGGCGACGGTAACTGGAATGCCGAGTTCGACGCCATCGCCATCGTCGCCTCCACCCACGTCTGGGTCGACCGCAACAGCTTCACCGACGCCCCGCTGACCGACGACACGCTGCCGGTCGTGGACGGCAAGACCCGGCAGTGCCACGATGGCGCGCTGGACATCCGCGACGCCAGCGACTACGTCACGGTCTCGTACAACCACTTCGCCCTGCATGCCAAGAACACGCTGATCGGCGCCAGCGACCGGGCCGAAGGCGATGCCGGCCATCTGCGCATCACCGTCAGCAACAACCTGTTCGAATTCATTGCCAGCCGCGCCCCGCGGGTGCGCTTCGGCCAGGTCCATTTGTTCAACAACTACCACGTCGGCGACCGCAAGCATGCGGCCTACCGCCACGACTACAGCGTCGGGGTGGCCCGCCAGGCGCGCATCGTTTCCCACGCCAACGTCTTCGAGGTGACCAATGCGCGCGGCTGCACCGACGCCGTGAAGCCGTTCGCACAGGGGCCGGACGCGGGGAGCTTCAGCGACACAGGCTCGCTGCTGAACGGCGCGCCGCTGGCCGGCTGCGGCGTGGATGCCGCGCCAGCGTTCGAGGTGCCCTATGCGTTCGCGCCGCTGCCCGCGGCCGCCGTCCCGGCGCATGTGCGCGGGCGCGCGGGCGCCGGCAAGTGATCAGGGATTGATGCGGAAGTAATCCAGGTCCGCGTAGGCGCCCGGCGTTCCGGTCGCGAACACGCCGACCTGGGCGCCGACCCAGCGGCCCATGGTGGCGTCGAAAGGTTCGCCCAGGAACGTGTACTGGAGGCCGTCCGCGCTGTACGAGAACGATACCCGGGCGCCATGCGTCACGTGCATGCGCAGCGTGACCGCGTATCCGGGCAATACGGGTCCGACCGTCTCGGCGCAGGCGCCGTCCTGGCCGCAGCGCACGCCGACCATGCGCGGCTGGCCGCCGACGCGGCGCACGCCGAACCAGTCGCTGGCCAGGCCCATCACGCCGAGCCCCACCTGGTCGCCGTCCTGCTGCGCGCGTAACTCCACCCTGGCCGTCACGCCGAACGCCGGCGCTGGAAACTTCTGGGTCAGCACCGACGGCAGTTGCCGCACCGGCGCCGCCGCTTGCGCGTGCAGGCGCAGGAAGCCGGGGCGCGCGTCCAGCGCATGCCAGCCGGCTTGCGGGTTGGCCGTCCATTGCCATTGCGGGCCGAGGGCCGGGCCGTCGAATTCGTCGCCGACCGCCGGCTCGCGCCGGGCGAAGACTCCCGGCACCGGCTTGGCGTGCTCGCGCAGCGGCTGTCCCACGCCCGGCTTGGCGGACGGCTCGCCGATCAGGGGCCAGCCGTCCATCCAGCGCAGCGGCTGCAGGTGAACCACGCGGCCATAGGCGCGCCGGTCCTGGAAGTGGAAGAACCAGTCGACTCCCTGCGGCGTCGTGACCCAGGCGCCCTGGTGCGGGCCGTTGATATCGGTGGCGCCCTGCTCCATCACGATCCGGTCTTCGTACGGGCCTTCGATGCGGCGCGCACGAAACACCGACTGCCAGCCATGCTCGACGCCGCCCGCCGGCGCGAACACGTAGTACCAGCCGTCGCGCTTGTACAGCTTGGGACCCTCGAGGGTCCGGTAGCCCGGCAGGCGGTTGCCGTCGATGATCACCCGGCCCGCCCCGTCGAGCAGGCTGCGGCCGTCCGGCGCCATGCGGCGCAGGGTCAGCACGTTGTTGAAGCCGGCCCGGCTCCTGGCCCAGGCGTGGATCAGCCATGCGCGGCCATCGTCGTCCCACAGCGGCGCCGGGTCGATGATGCCCTTGCCGGGCAGTAGCAGGTGCGGCGTGCTCCAGGGTCCGGCGAAGTCGGTCGCGGTGCTGACGTAGACGCCATGGTCCGGATCGGGATGGAAGATCCAGAATTTCCCGTCGTGGTGGCGCAGGCTCGGCGCCCACACTCCCGTGCCGTGCTGCGGCGTCGCGAAAGTCGCCTGCGGCGCCAGTTGCGGCAGCGCATGCCCGACCAGCTCCCAGTTGACCATGTCGCTGGAGGTCAGCAGCGGCAGGCCGGGGGCGTTGGCGAAGCTGGACGAGACCATGTAATAGCGTTCCCCGACCCGGATCGCGTCCGGATCGGAATAATCGGCATGCAGGATCGGGTTGCGGTAGCGGCCGTCGCCCAGGTCGGCCGACCACGGCGCACGCGCCGGCATGGGGCCCAGCTGCTGGCCCAGGAAACGGTCCATCGCGTCGACCGTCGGCGCCAGCCAGGGATCGAACAGCCAGAACGAATGCGGCGCGCCGGCCAGCGCCACGGTGTCGGTCGCGATGCCGTGCGCGGCCAGCCTGGCCGCCAGCGCCTCGCGCCCGCTGGAAAAGCGCGGCACGCTGCTGACGATGAACTGCACCGGCGGGCTGTCCTTGCCGGCGTGGGTCAACGGCGAGGCGGCGCGCCACAGCGCGGCTTTCTCGGCGTAACGGCCGCCGAACCAGGCGCCGGCTGCCGACGGTTTCTTGGCCGGATCGTCCTCATGGCGCAGCGCCTCGGGCGAGGTGAAATCGGACAGGCCATCGATATTGACCACGGCGCCCACGTGTTGCGGACGCGTCATGCCGACCAGGGCGGCGATCTGGCCGCCGGCCGAACCGCCCGCCAGCGCGATCCGGTCCGCGTCGACGCCGAACTCGCCCGCGCGCGTGCGCAGCCAGTCCAGCGCCGCCTTGACGTCGTCGATCGCGGCCGGATACCGGGCCTGGCCCGACAGGCGGTAGCTGACGGTGGCGGCGGCATAGCCGCGCGCCGCCAGGCGCGCCGCGAGCGGCGCCATATTCGTGCGCTCGCCGCCGCCCCAGCCGCCGCCGTGCACCAGCAGCACCAGCGGCGCGGGCTTTGCATCGGGTGCCGGCAGGTAGAGGTCGAGCGCCAGCGCCAGGTCGGCGCGGCGCGCATAGACCAGGTCCTTGCGGACCCGCACCGGCGCCGGCGCCTCGGCGCTGGCGATGCGGATCTGCGGGTAGTCGCGCACCAGCTTGCGGTAGGTGGTTTCGGCGTTATAGGGAGACTGCGCGCTGGCCGGCGTCAGCACCGCGGCCAGCGCCAGTGCGGTGGCACGGGAAGTTTGTCTCATAGGGACGAGCCGCGGAAGGCGCAGCGCCGCCGCAACGTCGCACCAGGCGCCACCACGGTCAGGCCGGGCCGGCCCGGCAGATTGTGCGCGTTGATCGGGTGATCCACCGGCTCGAAGCAAAAGAAATCGCGCCCCGGCGGAACATACAGGATGAAGTAATCCATGTCGGCGTCGAGTTCGAGCGCCACGCCGCGCGCCGGCCAGGCGATGCGCGCCTGCCCCGGCCAGCCGTCGAACACGTGATCGACGCCATCTTGCGGCAGCGCGGCCGGCGTGTCGAAACGCCAGTTACCAGGTATGTCGCTGCGGGTCAGCGGCAGCCTGTCCGGACCACTCGACCACACCCCGTCAGCGCACGCTTCAAGCCGCGCGCCCTGTGGATCGGGCATCCAGGGATGCAGGCCGATCCCGAACGGCAGCGCCGCGGCGCCCGTGTTGCGCACCTCGACCTCGACCAGCAGCGCGGCGCCATCCAACGAGTACCGCAACCCGGCCTCGTACGAGAATGGCGTTGCCCCGGGCCGCGCCAGCGTCAGCCGCACGGCCGTGTCCGAGCGTTCGGCCACCTGCCAGGCCTGCTGCCAGGCGTCGCCGTGAATCGGGCACGGCTCGCCGGCGCGGTTCGGCGCCGGCACATATTGCCGGCCTTCGAACGCGAAACCCGACGGCGCCATGCGGTTGGACCAGGGCAGCAGCGGGAAGCAGGCCAGCTGCGACGGCGTCGGCGCGCCGGGCGCATCGGGCGGCAAGGCGCGCAGCAAGGGGGCCGGTTCGCCAGAGCCGAGCCAGTCCAGCCGCGCCAGTCCGCCCCCGACCTGGGGGACGATCTCGGCCAGCAGGCTGGCGTTGCGCATGACGATGCGCTCGACCATTCAGTACTGCGGACCGTCGAGCAGGAACTTGCCGCCCTGGTACATCGTGGTCACGTCGTCCTTGGCCGGGAACTCGGACGAATCCGGGAACAGGTGGGCGAACTTCGCCGAGCTGTCCTTCGGCTTGTAGCCCAGGTGCGAGGCCAGGCGGTTGTCCCACCAGGTGCTGTCGTTGTCGGACACGCCATACACGATGGTGTGGCCGACGCGCGGGGCGAACAGCGAGCAGCGCAGCAATTCGGTCAGGTCGTCGTACGACAGATAGGTGCTCATCATGCGCTTGTTGGCCGGCTCCGGGAAGCTCGAGCCGATGCGCACGCAGACGGTCTCGATGCCGAAGCGGTCATAGTAGTAGCGGGCGATCTGCTCGCCGAAGACCTTCGACAGGCCGTAGTAGCTGTCGGGACGGGTCGGCGAATCGGCGTCGAGCACCGTGGTCACCGGGTGGTAGCCGATCGCGTGGTTCGAGCTGGCGAACACCACGCGCCGGGTGCCGGCCTTGTGCAGCGCTTCGTACAGGTTGGCCACGCCGAGGATATTGGCCTGCATGATGGGTTCGAACGGCTTCTCGGTCGAGATGCCGCCGAAGTGCAGCACCGCATCCACGCCGTCGAGCAAGGCCAGCACGGCCTCCTTGTCCGCGAGGTCGCACTGGACCACCTCTTCGCCGGGGCCGGCGGGGGCCATCTCGGCCACGTCGGACAGGCGCACCACCTCGGCCCAGGGCTTGATGCGCTCGCGCAGCACCTTGCCCAGGCCGCCGGCGGCGCCGGTCAGCAGGATGCGTTTGAAAGGCTTGCCGGTCTTGTTTTGTACTGCAGCGGTCATTCGGGTCTCCAATAATAGGTGTTCAGGTCACGGGCGCCGGATTGAACAGCGCAAGCGCATTATGCAGCTTCCAGTGCTCGGCCCAGGTTTTACGGCCGCTGGCCACGTCCAGGATCAGGCGGAACAGCTCCCAGCCGACGTCCTCGATGGTGGCGTCGCCGCTGGCGATGCTGCCGGCGTCGAGGTCCATCAGGTCGTGCCAGCGGCGCGCCAGCTCGGTGCGGGTGGCCACCTTGATGACCGGAACCGCGGCCAGGCCGTAGGGCGTGCCGCGCCCGGTGGTGAAGATGTGGACATTCATCCCGGCGGCCATCTGCAGCGTGCCGCAAATGAAGTCGCTGGCCGGCGTCGCGGCGTAGATCAGGCCCTTCTGCTGCAGCCGGTCGCCCGGCGACAGCACGCCGGTGATGGCGGTGCTGCCCGACTTGACGATCGAGCCCATGGCCTTTTCCACGATATTCGACAGGCCGCCCTTCTTGTTGCCGGGGGTGGTGTTGGCGCTGCGGTCGACGCCGCCGCGCACCAGGTAATCGTCGTACCACTGCATCTCGCGCACCATCGCCTGCGCTACCTCGGGGCTCGACGCGCGCGCCGTCAATTGGTCGATGCCGTCGCGCACCTCGGTCACTTCGGAAAACATCACGGCGCCCCCGGCGCGCACGATCAGGTCGGTGGCGAAGCCCACCGCCGGGTTGGCCGTCACGCCCGAAAAGGCGTCGCTGCCGCCGCACTGCACGCCGACCACCAGGTCGGACGCCGGGCAAGTTTCGCGGCGGCGCGCGTTGAGCTCCTGCAGGTGCTGCTCGGCGGTGCGCATCAGCGAATCGATCATCGACATGAAGCCGACGTGCTGCTGGTCCTGCAGGGTCACCACCGACGGCGCGGCGTTGCCGATCGGGATCGCGCCGGCCGGGAACAGGCGCGCCGGCGGCAGCTTCTCGCAGCCCAGGCTCACGACCATCACGCTGTCGCCGAAGTTCGGGTTCCTGGACAGGTTGCGGATGGTGCGGATCGGGATGTCGGCGCCGGGGGCGTCGATCGCCACGCCGCAGCCATACACGTGCTCGAGCGCCACCACGTCCTCGACGTTCGGGTAGCGCGGCAGCAGTTCTTCGCGGATGCGCTTGACGGCGTAGTCGATCACGCCCGAGACGCACTGCACGGTGCTGGTGATCGCCATCATGTTGCGGGTGCCGACCGAGCCATCCTTGTTGCGGTAACCCTCGAAGGTGAAGCCTTCCAGGCGCGGCCCGGCATCGACGGCGTGGGTGCCGATCGGCAGGTCGTCGAGCGAACGCGCGGCCGGCATGCGCAGCACGCGTTCCGAGACCCAGCTGCCGCGCGCGATCGCACCGTCGGCATAGCCGATGGTCACGCCGTAGCGGATCACGGCGTCGCCATCCTGCAGGTCCGCCAGCGCCACCTTGTGGCCTTGCGGGACGCCTTCGAGCAGCACCAGGCCGTCCGGGAATGCGGTGCCGGCGGGCAGGCCGCCGTCGTTAACGACGATCGCGACGTTGTCGCTGGCCTGCATGCGGATGGTGCGCGGAACTTGGTGGTTCATGTCTCTTTGCCTGTCTTTTGGCTGATTGGGGAGGGTCATTTTTAGTATGCCATAAATAAATCGCATGCGGCTAGTCCACCTTGCGATTTTGGCCGGACCAAATTAGAATGGCCTGACCAAAACGCAAGATAAGCAGTGCCAGGACGATCACGCAGTCCTGGACCTGCACCATGCAAGCCAGCAATACTAGAAGTACGGTAGCTGAAGCACATGCCGATATCCGGTAATACAACAAAGCGATTGGAGACACATGAAAGGCCACACCCTGCACCTGCTTGCAGCGCTCTTGGGCTGCGCGCTCGCCTGCGGACCCGCCCTGGCAGAGGGCAAGTACCGCAACCCCGACAACGGCAACCTGGGCGATCCGGGCGAAGGCACCTACCCGATTCCGTATAAGAAGCCGGTGGTGGCCGAAGTCACCGCCCAGTTGCAGTCGATCCGGGCCTTCATGGACCGCGCCACGCCGACCCGCATCGTCAGCAAGCGCACCGGCCAGCCGATCACGGACATGAAAAACCCGGTCGCGGATGCCATCTTCGAGCGCAGCGCCGGCGACTACGGCATCCAGGTGTACGAGATGGGCGTGGTGCATTCGGGCCTGCTCAAGGCGGCGCAGGTCACCGGCGACGCCGGCTTCACCAGCATGACCCGCCGTCACTTCCAGTTCTTCAGCGACACCCTTCCCTACTTCCGCGCCCAGGAACAGAAGTTCAAGCTCGAGCGCGCCAACAGCTTCTCGCGCTTCCTCGATCCGCGCTCGCTCGACGACAGCGGCTCGATGTGCGCGGCCCTGATCCGCGCCCGCTTCGCCAGGGTCGGCCCCGACCTGAAGAACATGATCGACACCTGCAGCGACTGGGTCTATAAACGCCAGTTCCGCCTGGAAGACGGCACCATGGCGCGCAAGCGTCCGCAAGAGGTTTCGCTGTGGGCCGACGATATGTACATGAGCATCCCGGCGCTGGCCGAGATGGGCCGCCTGACCGGCGAGCGCGCCTACTTCGACGATGCCGTGGGTAACGTGATCGGGATGTCGAGCCGCATGTTCAACCCGCAGCTCGGCCTGTACACCCACGGCTGGCACGCGAATCACCCCGACGCGCCGCGCTTCTACTGGGCGCGCGCCAACGGCTGGGCGGTGCTGGCGATGTCCGACCTGCTCGACGTGCTGCCGAAGGACCACCCCGGCTATCCGAAGGTGCTGGCCCAGCTGCGCGCTTCCTTGAGGGGCATCGCCGAGCTGCAAAGCGGCAGCGGCCTGTGGCACCAGATGCTGGACCGGAACGACTCCTACCTCGAGACCTCGGCCAGCGCCATCTTCACCTATGTGTTCGCGCATGCGGTCAACGAAGGCTGGATCAGCGCCACCACCTATGGCTCGATCGCCCAGACCGGCTGGAACGCGCTGTCGACCCGCATCAATTCGCTGGGCCAGGTCGAAGGCACCTGCGTCGGCACGACCCTGGCCAGCGACATGGTCTATTACTACCATCGCCCGACCAGCGTCGACGCCCTGCACGGCTATGGTCCGATGCTGCTGGCTGGCGCCGAGATCATCCGCCTGGTGAGCAACCCGGCGTTCGAGATCCAGCACAAGGTCCGCACCTACCACTACCTGCCCAAGGGCGGGAAGACCGATTACCGCGAACACCACTGATCCGGGAGACACCATGAAACGACTCGGACTGGCAAGCCTGCTGGGGGCGCCGCTCGTCCTGTCCACCTGCGCCGCGCAGGCGGCCGACAAGGTCAGTGTCAGCGTGCAGCACGACCTGGCGATCGCGCGCCCGTCCGAAACCATCGCGATCGCCTGGAAGGACGTCAACGCCGCCCTGCCCGGCGCCATGATCCAGAAGATCGCGGTCAAGGACGCGCGCGGCCGGGTGCTGCCGCACCAGGTGACGAATATCGCGCCGCAGGCGAAAGACCCGAACAACGAAGGCATCGCCTATGGCGAGCTGCTGTTCCAGCACAGCTTCGCCGCCGGCGAGAAGAGCGCCAGCTTCACCATCGAGCGCATCGACGGCGTGGCGCCGCCGTTCCCAGTCAAGGCCTTCGCGCGCCACGTCCCGGAGCGCCTCGACGACTTCGCCTGGGAGAACGACAAGGTTGCGCACCGCACCTATGGCCCGGCGCTGGCCGCGCCGGCGCCCGCGGGCGTGGTCAAGGAAGTGCTGGTGACCAGTGGCCTCGACCTGTGGTTCAAGCGGGTCGACTATCCGATCGTCGACCGCTGGTACAACAAGGGCCATGACCACTACCACAAGGACCAGGGCGAAGGCATGGACATGTACAACGTCGGCAAGTCCCGCGGCGCCGGCGGCGCCGGCATCTGGGATGGCAAGACGCTGCACACTGGCGTGAACTGGGCCAGCTACAAGATCCTGGCCAACGGCCCGATCCGCGCCGTGTTCGAGCTCCACTACGCGCCATGGGATGCGGGCGGCCGCCAGGTCAGCGAAGTCAAGCGCTTCACGGTCGACGCCGGCCACTGGCTGGACCGGATCGACAGCACCTTCACCACGGCGCCCGGAGACACCGCTGCGCTCACCGTCGCCATTGGCCTGAACAAGACGCCGGGCGACAAGGGCCAGGATCCGAAGATCCAGGTCGGCCGCGACGGCAAGGTCTTGCTGCAGTGGGTGGAGCAGAAGAGCAACGACGCCTTCGGCACCGCCGTCGTGCTGCCGGCGGCCGAGGGCTTCGCCCAGGACCCGCTCAATGAACTGATCTACGCCACGGCCACGCCCGGCCAGCCGCTGCGCTACTACGCCGGCGGCGCCTGGAGCCGCGCCGGCGAGATCACCACCCGCGCCAGGTGGCAGCAGGTGGCGCAAGACCAGGCCGCGCGCGACGCCAGCCCGGTGCGCGTGAACCTGGCAAAACAACGATAAGGAGCGACATGCCATTCCAAGCCAAACGACGCGCACTGCTGCGCACCGTCCCCGCCGCCTCGCTGATGATGACCGGCCTCGGCGCCGCCAGCTTCGCCCGTGCCCACCAGGATGGCGCAGCCCGTGCCCTGCCCGGCGCTGCCCGCCCCGACCCATGGCGGCGCGCGGCCGACATCGTGGCCCGCTTCGCCACGCCGCTGGCGTTTCGCGACGAGGACTTCCCCATCACGGCGCATGGCGCCAGGCCCTGCGCGCTGGTGAAGGTGAAGGGCCAGACCGAATCGCTGGTCGAGGGGACCCTCGACACGCCGGCGCCGGGCTCCCCGGACTGCTATCCCGCGATCGCCGCCGCCATCGCGGCCTGCCACGCCAAGGGCGGCGGCCGGGTCGTCATCCCCAAGGGAGAGTGGTATTGCGCCGGGCCGATCGTGCTGCGTTCGAACGTGCACGTGCACCTGGCCGCCGGCGCGCGGGTGCACTTCGCCGCCAATCCGGCCCACTACGCGCGCCACGGCGAGCATGACTGTGGCGAGAACGGCAAGCTGGTGCTGTCGCGCTGGCAGGGCAACGACTGCCTGAACTATTCGCCGATGGTGTATGCGCTCAACCAGACCAATATCGCCCTCACCGGCGAGGACTGGACCAGCATCCTCAACGGCCAGGGCGGCGTGCCGTTCGAGGCGGGTTTTGCCGACCAGCCGGAATGCTGGTGGGACTGGAAGGGCCGCGGCAAGCCGGTGCGCAAGCGCACCGAGGTCCATGCGAACCCGAACAACCCGCCGCTGGACCAGGTGGTTCCCGGCATCGATGCGCAGCGCCAGGCCGCCATCCAGGGCGAAGGCGGCCGCTGGCAGACCGACTCGCGCTACCTGCCCGCGCTGTCCGAAGCAGGCGTGCCGGTCGAGCAGCGCGTGTTCGGCCACGGCCACTTCCTGCGTCCGTGCATGATCGAACTGATCGGATGCAGCAAGGTGCTGCTGCAGGGCTACCAGGTGAACGCGGCGCCGTTCTGGCTGCACCATCCGGTCGATTGCCGCGACCTGTTGATCCGGCGCGTGAACATGGAGAGCCTGGGACCGAACAGCGACGGCTTCGACCCGGAGTCCTGCGACGGCGTGCTGGTCGACGACTGCCTGTTCAACAACGGCGACGACTGCATCGCGATCAAGTCGGGCAAGAACCTCGACACAGGCCACGGACCGACGCGCAATGTGGTGATCCGCAACTGCGTGATGAACAGCGGCCATGGCGGCGTGACCCTGGGCAGCGAGATGGCCGGCGGCATCGAACACGTGTATGCCGAGAAGCTCGAGTTTCGCAACATCCACTGGAAGGACGACCCGCTCAACACCGCGATCCGGCTCAAGACCAATATGAACCGCGGCGGCTTCCTGCGCCACCTGTACGTGCGCGACGTCACGCTGCCGCATGGCGTGGCGACCGAGCCGATGCTGTACAAGCCGCTGCCCGGCGCGCGCGAGATCAGGGAACCGGTGGCCTCGACGGCGGGCGCGATCATCACGATCGACTGCGACTACGTGCCGGGCGACGACACCATGCGCATCCGCCCACCGCAAGTGTCGGATATCGAGATCAGCAATGTGCGCACCTCCAACGTCGATACCGGCAAGGGCAGCTTCTCGTGCTACCAGGCCTTCGTGCTGCTGGGACCGGTCGCGTCGAGCTTCAACGGCAAGCCGGGCACCGCCATCCCGCCGATCGCCCGCGTGCGCATCAGCGACTCGGACTTCGGCACGCCGCGCAATACGGCCAAACCGTGGTTCCTGCACAACGCCGTCGCCATCACGCTCGATAACGTCACCATCGCAGGCAAACGCTACAAGCAAACCCTATCCACTCGGGGTTAAGTGTCATCAGGTCAGGCCAATTCGTAAATATTTTTGATTTGGCCTGACCAAAAGTCGTTAAGTTGCCATAGAATTACAAAACTGGCCTGACCAGATCCCAGATGCAACACCGGCCGATCACCTGAACGCGCCGCTATAAAAACGCACGGAGACAAGATGAATCACACCCCGCACCGCGCAGTCCTGCGCAAACTGACCCTGTGCCTGCTCGGCACCGCCTCGGTATCGGCGCTCTCGCTCGGCCCGGCTTTTGCCCAGGAGGTGGCCGCGACGCCGACTGGCGCCGACACCGTCAACGCCCAGACCGTGGTCGTGACCGGCCTGCGCGCCTCGCTGGAGAGCGCGCTGAACGCCAAGCGCCAGGACAATGGCATCGTCGACGTCATCAAGTCGGAAGACATGGGCAAGTTCCCGGACACGAACCTGGCCGAGTCGCTGCAGCGCGTGCCGGGCGTCGTGATCGATCGTGACGCCGGCGAAGGCCGCAGCATCACCGTGCGCGGCCTGGGCCAGGACTTTACCCGCGTGCGCATCAACGGCATCGAAGGCCTGGCCACCACCGGCGGCACCGACAGCTCGGGCGGCACCAACCGCGGCCGCGGTTTCGACTTCAACGTGTTCGCGTCCGAACTGTTCAGCGCCCTGACGGTGCGCAAGAGCTCCTCGGCCGACGTCGATGAAGGCTCGCTCGGCGCCACCGTCGACCTGCAGACCCTGCGCCCGTTCGACCTGCGCGGCTTCAATGCCACCGTCGCCCTGAAGGGCAAGTACAACGACGGCTCGGAAAAAACCGACCCACGCGCGGCCTTCATGCTCTCGAACACCTTCTTCGACCGCAAGGTCGGCGTCCTGTTCTCGGGCGCCTACTCCAAGCGCCGCGTGCTGGAAGACGGTTTCAGCACCGTGCGCTGGGATAACGGCCCTTCCTCGGGCGGCTGGTGCGCGCCGCAAGGCGTGGCCGCCAATCCGAGCAACTCGACCGCGACCACCTGCGGCCCGGCCGCGCAAGGCGCCGATCGCCTGCCCGGCACGCCAGAGAACATCGCCGCCTACAACGCTGCCAGCGACCCGAACAACTTCCATCCGCGCCTGCCGCGCTACGGCCGCCTGACCCACGACCAGGACCGCCTGGGCCTGACCGGCTCGGTGCAATGGCGTCCGCAACGCGGCACCTTGCTCACCTTCGACATGCTGTACTCGAAGCTCGATGCGACCCGCCAGGAAGACTTTCTGCAGGCGACGTCGTTCAGCCGCAGCGCCAGCCAGGGCGGCAAACCGCAGGTCGGCGTGCTCGAAGCGCAGTACGCGCCGAACGGCTCGCTGCTGTACGGCCGCTACGACAACGTCGACATCCGCTCCGAGCAGCGCTTCGACGAGCTCAAGACCACCTTCACCCAGCCGACGCTGACCCTGGAACACAAGCTGAGCGACACCTGGAGCATGAGCGCCAGGTACGGGCGCGCCGAATCCAAGTTCCGCAATCCAGTCCAGACCACGGTCACGCTCGACGCCCTGAACGTGGATGGCTACAGCATCGACTTCCGGGGCGACAGCCGTCGCCCGGTCATCAGCTATCCGTTCGACGTCAACGGCAGTCAACTGGGCCTGATCGGCGTGCCGCAGGTCGCCAGCGGCGCCCAGCCGACCACCGTGCCGAACACCACCACCAGCGAGATCCGCATCCGTCCGCAAGGCACCGACAACGTCAACAACGTCGCCCAGTTCGACCTGGCGTGGGAAGCGAGCGACAACCTGACCTTCAAGGGCGGCATCAACAGCAAGAAGTACACGTCGGACACCTATGAGTTCCGCCGCGTGAACCAGAACGACACGATCTTCGCGCCGCCGGCCGGCGCGACCGGCCTGACCACCAATATGACCGGCTTCGGCAGCCAGCTCGGCATGCCGGCCGGGAACGCGACCGGCTGGGTGGTGCCGAACCTGCAGGCCATCGCCGCCGCCTACGACATCTACTGCAACTGCATCAAGAGCGGCCCTGCCGGCGGCCCGGGCGACTTCACGCTGTCGTCGATCGAGAACGGCAATGCGCGCGGCAACAACCGCTCGGTGACCGAGAAGAGCGACGGCGTCTACCTGATGGGCGAGTTCCGCCACGACCTGTGGAATATTCCGGTGCGCGGCAACATCGGCGTGCGCTACGTGAAGACCGACCTCGAAACCATCGGCTACCAGGCGGCCGGCGGCGGCACCGCGGTCAAGGTCAACCACGACTACACCGACACCCTGCCATCGTTCAACCTGACCGCCAACGTGACCGACGAGTTCATCGTGCGCTTCGGCGCGGCCAAGGTGATGACCCGTCCTCAACTGGGCTTCCTGTCGCCGGGCGGCAGCATCGCCACCACCGGCAACCTGTCGATCAACTCGGGCAATCCGTTCCTGAAGCCGTTCCGCGCCAAGACCTTCGACAGCAGCTTCGAGTACTACTTCGCCAACAAGGCCTTCGTCGGCCTGGGCCTGTTCCAGAAGAACATCGACACCTACATCCAGAGCCTGCGCACCAACGTGGCGTTCAAGGATTCGGGCCTGCCGCTGTCGCTGCTGCCGGCGAACTTCACGGGCGAGGAAGTCTTCCAGCAGACGCTGCCGGTCAATACCGATGGCGGCAAGCTGAAAGGGTTCGAGCTGAGCTACCAGCAGCCATTCACCTTCCTGCCGGGCTGGGGCAAGAACTTCGGCACCCTGCTGAACTACACCAAGGTGAGCTCGAAGATCGAATACCTGGTCTCGCCGACCGGCGGCGCCACCATCACCGACGACCTGCTGAACCTGTCGCCCAAATCGTGGAACGCCACCTTCTTCTATGACGACGGCAAGTTCAGCGCGCGCATCTCGGGCGCCAAGCGCTCGGGCTTCGTGACCCGCGTGCCGGGCCAGAACAACAACGACGTCGAGGGCAAGAACGAAACCTTCAACGTCGACCTGTCGCTGTCGTACAAGGTCAACGAGAACCTCGAGTTCACGCTCGAAGGCGTCAACCTGACCAATGAGGAAAACGACCAGTTCATCAGCCGCGCACGCGACAGCGTGGTGGTGAACAACGTGACCGGCCGCGAGTACCTGTTCGGCCTGCGCTACAAGTTCTGAGTCCTGCATCCTGGTGGCTTTGCGGCCCGCGCTTGCGCGGGCTTTTTTTCGGCGCTGTTCGCGTTATTTCGTCACATGGTTCTGCTCAGTCTGCTTTGACGGCTGCCACCAATAATTGAGTCGGCGTCACTAAACTGCCCGCATCGAGTACCCGCCGCCAGCCCGAGTAATGGATCAGATAACGGCTGGCGATGCCATGAAAACGCACAAGCCAACGCTTGAAGCGGCTGTGCCAGCCGTTTACGTGGTTCAGGTGGAGCGCGCCGCGCGCCCGTTCGCCGGCGCGCAGGTTGATGAACTCGTGGGAAATGCCATGGCGCTTGGCGAAACCGCGATAGACGATGGCGCCGTCGCTGATCAGGAGCGAATCCGGCGCCAGCACCGGCCCCAGGCAGCGATCGAGCCAGGCTCCTGAGACCGGACCGCGTCCGCAATGAAAATCGAGCGCTGCACCGCCGCGTTCGCAAGCAACCAGCAGGCAATCATGGTCGCGGCCGATGCCGCGGTGGCTGGCCACGCCACCCCGCCGCCGCGCCGGCCGGGTCAGCTTGCGTGATCCTTTTTGCGATTCAAGCAGGTATGTTTCATCCGCTTCGACCACGCCCGCCAGGCGCGCCGCGCGCTCGTGCGTGAACCCGGCCACCATCCGGTGGCGCCAGCGAAAACTGGTGGTGCGGTGCACCTGGACCGCCTCGGCGCTGGCGCGCACAGTCCGAGAATCCAGCAGGCACTGAAGATAAGTGAGCCAGTGCTCTTTCTTGCGCAAGTGGGCGAGCCGGGTGCCGCTCAGGGCGTTATAGCTGCGCCCGCACGCCAGGCAGCGCCAGCGCTGCAGGCCGCTGGCGTGTCCGCAGCGGTGGGAACGCGTCCCGCCGCAGCGAGGACAGCACTTCCCGACCGCCGCCCGTTCGATGAGCGCGATGCAATTGGCTGCGGCATCGGCTGCATCGTCGACCATGGCCAGGAATGCGCGCAGCTGGGAGCGTGCTTGGTGGTCCAGCGGGATGCCGCGTAGGGCGGCAAACAATGCATCGAAATCCAGACTGTCCACGGCCGCCTCTTCGGAATGACTCGACAGTACTGAGACCGGGCCGGACAGACAGGGTTCGCAGAAATAACGCGAACAGCGCCTTTTTTTCATTCCGCCGTTCGTTCACCCAACGGCGAAGGCAAGCTTGCCGCTTTTACCAGACTTTATTCGGCCATGTAGGCTACAATCAAAGACCATTTCAGGCGAGCGCACGACGCAAGCGATCTATACAACCTGTCAGCGAAAGAGACATGAGCACCTCGAACGAGCAAGATAACGGCCTTCCCCTCGACATGACCATCTTCGGCGGCATGGGCGACCTTGCCATGCGCAAGCTGTTGCCCGCCCTGTACATGGCCTTCCTGCACGGTAACCTGCCGCCCTCGACCCGCATCCTGTCGACCGGCCGCCAGGACTACGATCGCGCCGCCTATCTGGCCTTCGTCGAGGAGCATTCGCGCTCCTTCATCAGCGCCGCCAATTTCAACGAAAAGAGCTGGGCCGGCTTTCTCGACCTGCTGGTCTACGTGCGCCTGGACGTCTCGAACGCCGAGATCTTCGACACCCTGCGCGATGCGTCGCGCGACGGCGCCCAGCGCGTGTTCTACCTCGCCACCGCGCCGGCGCTGTTCACCACCATCTGCGACAAGCTGGCCGCCACCGGCCTGGTCGACGCCAATGCGCGCGTGGTGCTCGAGAAACCGCTGGGCCGCGACCTGGCCTCGGCGGTCGAGATCAACGAGGCGGTCGGCAAGCACTTCGCCGAATCGCAGATCTACCGCATCGATCACTACCTGGGTAAAGAGACGGTGCAGAACCTGATGGTGCTGCGCTTCGGGAACTCGATCCTGGAACCGCTGTGGCGCGCGCCGAACATCTCGAGCGTGCAGATCACGGTGGCCGAAGAAGTGGGCGTGGGCAGCCGCGCCGGTTTCTACGACAGCGCCGGCGCGATGCGCGACATGGTGCAGAACCACCTGATGCAGCTGCTGTGCATCGTCGCCATGGAGCCGCCGACCTCGTTGTCGCCGGACGCGGTGCGCGACGAAAAGCTGAAAGTGATCCGCTCGCTGCGCCGCATGACGCTGGCCGACATCGCGCGCGACACCGTGCGCGGCCAGTACACGCGCGGCGTGAGCGGCAACCAGGAGGTCAAGGGCTACCACGAAGAGAGCAATGTGCCGGCCCAGAGCCACACCGAGACCTTCGTGGCGCTGCGCGCGCACATCGACACCTGGCGCTGGTCGAAGGTGCCGTTCTACCTGCGCACCGGCAAGCGGATGGCCCGCCGCTCGTCCAAGATCGTCATCGAATTCGCCAATCCGCCGTTCCCGCTGTTCCCGGAAACCCCGGGCGGCGTCGCCAACCGCCTGGTGATCGAGCTGCAGCCCGAGGAAGCGATCAAGCTGCAGATCTTCGCCAAGCAGCCCGGCAGCGGCATGCAGATGCAGCAGGTCGCGCTCAACCTCGACCTGCAATCGGCCTTCCAGCAGCGCCGCGCCGAGGCCTATGAACGCCTGCTGATCGACGTGGTGCGCGGCCGCCTGACCCACTTCATGCGCCGCGACGAACTGGAAGCGGCCTGGGAATGGGTCGAGCCGATCATCAACGGCTGGGAAACCCTGAACGAGAAGCCGCATCCGTATGCGGCCGGCTCGTGGGGTCCGGCCGAGTCGTTCGCCCTGCTGGCGCGCGACGGCTTCGGCTGGGTCGAGTAATCGCCGGACGACCGGGCGGGCTAGTCCGCCCGCTGTTCTTCCAGATTGGCGCGCACCCGCGCCAGCAGCGCCATCAGCTGGGCCTGTTCATCTTCGGACAGGCCGGCAAGCGCCGCCTCCCCCAATGCGCCGCTCTGGCGGTGCAATCCTGCGAACACTTCCTGCCCGGCCGCGCTGAGCGTCAGGCGCGTGCTGCGCCGGTCCTGCTCGTCGGCGGCGGCCTCCAGCAGCTGCGCTTCGCGCAGCACCCGGATAAGACGCGCCACCTGGGCCTTGTCTCTTCCCGAATGCGCCACCAGATCACTCTGTGTGGCGCCGGGATGGCGGGCAAAATAGCCCAGCGCCTTCATCTCCATATGCGCCAGCTCGTGCGGCCCGCTGCGCAAACCGCGCAACTGCCGTGAACGGTAGAGATGCACGATCGCGTGCATCGCCTCCAGGGGATCGTCCGCACGATTGCCGTGGTTTTGGTTGACTCTATCAACTTCTTTTTGCATAATGGTGGATACTATCAACTAATTCTGGAGTGTAGCATGTCTGAATCCCACATTCCCGCGATCGAGCGTGTTCGCCACGACCTCAAGATTCGCGAGGTCGAGGTTGCGCGCATCGAGCAGCTCAGCCCCGGCTTTGCGAGCATCACCTTCAAGGGCGCCGCACTCTCGGATTTCACGTCGCTGTCCTTCGACGACCACGTCAAGTTCATGTTCGACGATGCGGGCGGCCAGCAGGTTCGGCGCGACTATACGCCACGCCGCTTCGACCGCCAAGCCTGCGAGGTCGACCTGGAGTTCGCCCTGCACGGCCATGGCGGCGCGGCCGAGTGGGCGCGCAATGCCACGGTCGGCGCGAAGGCCGTCATCGGCGGTCCGCGTGGCTCGATGATCCTGCCGCTGGAGATGGACTGGCACCTGCTGGTGGGCGACGCCAGCGCGCTGCCGGCCGTAACGCGGCGCCTGGAAGAACTGCCGTCGGCGGCCCGGGTCCAGGCCGTGCTGCTGGTCGATGCGGCCGACCGCCGCGAATTCGCCACCCAGGCCAACGCCGACGTCCACTGGGTCGCATCGAACGAAGAACTGCTGCAGGCGCTGAAGGATCTGCCGTTGCCAGGCGGCGCCGGCCTGGCCTGGGGCGGCGGCGAGGCCTCGCTCATGGCGCAAGTGCGCCAGCTATTGATCGAGAAGGGCCTGCCGCGCCAGGCGGCGCGGATCTCGGCATACTGGAAGCGGGGCGTGGCCGATCACCACGAACATCTCGATTAAATCACTGGCGTCGGCAGTGGCTCGCCATCGAAGTGGGCCAGCAGATTGGCCACCGCCAGCCGCCCCATCGCGCGCCGGGCCTCCACGGTGAAGCTGCCGACGTGGGGCGTGAGCACCACGTTATCGAGCGCGAACAGCGCCGCCGGCACGTTCGGCTCATCCTCGAACACGTCCAGCCCCGCCGCGCCGAGCCGGCCGTCCCGCAGGGCCGCGACCAGCGCCGCCTCGTCCACCACCGAGCCGCGCGCGATGTTCACCAGCGTGCCTTCCGGCCCCAGCGCCTCGATCACGTCCAGCCCGACCATGTGCCGGGTCTCCGGGCCGCCCGGCATGCACAGCACCAGCATATCGCTTTCGCCTGCCAGAGCCAGCAGCGAGGCGCTGCGCCTTTCCGGCGCCGGCCCCGGACTGCGCTGGTAGTAACGGATCTCCATTCCGAAGCCCTGCAAACGTTGCGCGACCGCCTGGCCGATGCGGCCGAAGCCGACGATGCCCGCCACCTTGCCTTTCAGGCTGCGGGCCTGGGTCAAGGGCGCCTTGGCCGGCCACGCGCCGGCGCGCACGTAACGATCCAGCAGCGGCAGGCGGCGCACGGCCGACAACAGCAGGGTGACGGCGAAATCGGCCACGTCGTCGGTCAGCACGTCGGGCGTGTTGGTCACATGGATGCCCTTGTCCGCCAGCAGCGCCAGCGGCACCGCATCGACGCCGACACCGTGCACCGACACGATCTCCAGCGCCGGCAGGCTGGCCACCAGCTCCCGCGTCACACCGAGCGTGCCGGTGGTGAGGACGGCGCGGATACCGCCCGCGATCGCGTCGAAGGCCGGCTGGCCGGCTACCGGAATCCCCGGCACGAAATGGCACTGGAATGCCTGCTCTACCTGCGCGCGCACCTCTGGCGACCACACGCTGCCCAACACGAGAATCTCTGGTTTCATCGATGAATACCCTGCCCTGTGACTGAATATGGATGGGTCGAGTATGCCAGAGGAGCAAGCCCCACGCCGGTCGCCGGTCTTTTTCCGGCGGACGGCTTCCCGTACAATCCCGACCGATATGAATATTCGCACCTCCCCCATTCCGCTCCACGGCGCGAGCAAGCGCATCGCCTCCATCGACGTCGCCCGTGGCCTGGTCATGCTCCTGATGACGGTGGACCACGTCCGCGAGACCTTCTTCCTCCAGCACCAGGTCAGCGACCCGATGGACGTGGGCGCGACCGATCCCGGCCTGTTCTTCTCGCGCCTGGCCGCCCATTTCTGCGCCCCGATGTTCGTGTTCCTGACAGGCCTGTCGGCCTGGCTGTACGCCAACCCGGCGAGCGGGCCACGCAGCGCCACGGGATTTCTGGCCAAACGCGGCGCCTTCCTGATCCTGCTCGAGATCGTGGTGATCAACTTCGCCTGGACCGGCAGCTTCACGCCGCACACCGTCTACCTGCAGGTGATCTGGGCCATCGGGCTGTCGATGCTGGCGCTGGCCCTGCTGCACCGCCTGCCCCTGGCGCTGCTGGCGGCAACTGGCGTCGCCATCGTCGGCGGCCACAATGCGCTGGCCGGGCTATCGTTCGAACCCGGCTCCTGGCTTGCCGCCGCCTGGACCATCCTCGAGCAGCGCGGGTACCTAGCGGACGACCCGGTACGGGTGCGCATCAGCTATCCGCTGCTGGCCTGGATCGGCGTGATCCTGCTGGGCTATGCCTGCGGCCCGCTGTATGCGCGCGCCACCGCGCCCGCGCTGCGCCGGCGCTGGCTGGTCGCCGGGGCCCTGGCCTGCCTGGCGCTGCTGCTGGTGCTGCGCACCTGGAACATCTATGGCGAGAACCTGCCGTGGGCGCCGCAGGGCGAGCTGTTGCGCAGCGCGATGTCGTGGCTGAATTTCACCAAGTACCCGCCGTCGCTCGACTTCCTGCTGTTGACCCTGGGCGTGGGCTTGCTGGTGCTGGCCTGGATCGAGCAGGTCGACGCTGGCTGGGCGCGGGTGGCGGCGGTGTTCGGCGGCGCGCCGCTGTTCTTCTACATCCTGCACCTGTACCTGCTGCTGGCCGCGCAAAGGATCGCGGCGGGCATGCTGGGCGTGCCGCGGGCGGATTTCTCGCAGGTATGGCAGGTATGGCTCGGCGCCGTCGTGCTGGCGGCGCTCCTGTACTGGCCGACGAAACGCTTCGGCCAGTACAAGCGCGCGAGCGGCAAGGCTTGGGTGAAGTATCTGTGAGCACAGTTCGATTCCGCTCGGCTATATCTGTTTGTCCAAAGTTTTACCTAGCGCAAACTGGCTCGCGATTCGAAGCGTGCGCGGTTGGAGCCCGGCAGTAGTTGGCGTAGAGTCTCGTGATCGCCAATTCGACGGGATCGCCATCCATGTACGCCAGCAACTGGAACAAGCTCGGGGCCTTCGGAGACCTCGGCACACAGGCCCTCAAGCAAATGGACCGCAGCCGCCAGGCCCGCGGCAAGATGCTGGACCGCGCCGGCTACGGGCCGCAGCAGACCCCGTCCACCGTGATCATCGAGCAGCCCGGCCTCAATCTGCACCGCTACCAGGACGCTCCCGCCGGCGGCCCGGCGGTGCTGCTGGTGCCGGCGCCGATCAAGCGCGCCTATATCTGGGACCTGGCGCCCGACATCAGCGTGGTGCAGCGCTGGAGCGAGCGCGGCTACCGCGTCTACCTGGCCGAATGGCTGCCGATGCCCGACGGCGACGGCGACGTCGGCCTGGACGACTACGGCGACCGCATGCTGTCGGCCTGCCAGCAGGCGATCATGGAGGACAGCGGACAAGAGCGGCTGACGATCGTCGGCCACTCGCTGGGCGGCATCCTGGCCGCCATCTACAGCTGCATGCACCCCGAGCGCGTCACCGCGACCATCCTGCTCGAGTCGCCACTGCACTTCGAACAGGCCAGCTGCTGCTTCTCGCCGCTGGTCAACGCCACCCCGCACGCGCGCGGCATCGCCGACGCCTTCCGCCACGTGCCCGGTGTTTACCTGAACATGATGAGCGCGATGGCCGAACCGCAGGCCTTCCAGTGGGAGCGCATCGCCGACCGCTGGCTATCGCTGCTCGACCCGAAGGCGCTGGCCACCCATATGCGGGTCGAGCGCTGGACCCATGACGAATTCCCGCTGCCCGGCCGGCTGTTCACCGAGATCGTCGAGTCGCTGTACCGCAACGACGACTTCATGCAGGGCCGGCTCGACGTCAAAGGCCGCACGATCGGCCCGCACGACCTGCGCGCGCCGCTGCTGTGCGTGGTCGACTTCCGCAGCAAGGTGATTCCGCCCGAATCCGTGCTGCCCTTCCACGAGGCCGCCGGCAGCGAACGCAAGCGCGTGCTCGAATACCAGGGCGACGTCGGCGTCAACCTGCAGCACGTCGGCGTGCTGGTCGGCCGCAGCGCGCACGCCGCGATCTGGCCGGCCATCTTCGAGTGGCTCGGCTCGCCCGCGCCGGCGAATGCATCCAACAATGGACACAAGCCGGCCTTGCCGGCGGTCGTGGACGGCGCCGTGACTGACACCAGGGCATCCCCGGCTGCGGACTAGCGGCACGGCACGGCGCCCTGCCGCGCCAAACTGTATTTATCTTTATAGCAATTCAATCGCGCGCCATCTGCTCTGCGGTCTGGATAACATCCAGTACCGAAAAGCGGGTGAGCGAGAGTGTATTTATAGGCTCCCCATGTGTAACCAAGCGCGACCCGGCCCCCGGCCGCCGGCGTGCCCAACCGATCACGACATGGATGCCCTAGAAGCAGAACGCGCTATTTCAGCCCCTCACGACACCCGTCCCCGACCCACCATCGGCCTGCGCGAAGCGGTCGCCGTCATCGTCGGCGTCGTGATCGGCGCCGGCATCTTCAAGGCCCCGTCCCTGGTCGCCAGCATGAGCGGCGGGGCCACGGCCATGTTCACGCTGTGGATCATGGGCGGCGTCGTCTCGCTCATTGGCGCCCTGTGCTATGCCGAACTGACCACCTCGTATCCGCATGCCGGCGGCGACTACCACTACCTGCACCGCGCCTACGGCCGCTCGGTCGCCTTCCTGTTCGGCTGGGCGCGCTTCTCGGTGATCACCACCGGCTCGATCGCGCTGCTCGGCTTTGTCTTCGGCGACTACATGCAGCAGGCGATTCCCTTGAGCATGCTGCCGGCCGGCTGGGGCAGCACCGCGTACGCCGTCGCCGTGATCGCCGGCCTGTCGGCGCTCAACCTGCGCGGCATCCGCACCGGCACCGGCGCCCAGACCTTCCTGACGGTCGCGGAAATCCTCGGCTTGCTGCTCATCGTCGGCGCCGCCGCGCTGTTCACCGATCCGGCGCCCGCATCGGCGGCCGCCGCAACGACCGCGGGCGCATCCGCCCCGGCCACCGCCGCCCTCGGCATGGCGATGGTCTTCGTCCTGCTCACCTATGGCGGCTGGAACGAAGCCGCCTACATCAGCGCCGAGATGCGCGGCGGTCCGCGCGACATGGTCAAGGCGCTGACCATGGGCATCGTCATCATCACCGTACTCTACCTGATGGTCACCTGGGCCTACTGGAAGGTGCTGGGCATGGAAGGCATGTCCGCCTCCGAGGCGGTCGCGGCCGACGTCATGAAAGTCGTCTTCGGCCCGGCCGGCGAAAAAATCATCTCCGTGCTCGTGGCGGTTTCGGCCCTCACCTCGATCAACGCCACCATGATCGTCGGCGCCCGTACCAGCTACGCCATGGGCCTCGACTGGAAAAAACTGGGCCGCCTGGCCGAGTGGGACAGCGAGCGCGGCACGCCGACGGTCGCCATGACGGTGCAATGCGTGGCGGCCCTGGCGCTGGTCGCGACCGGCGCCGCGTTGGGTGGCGGCTTCAAGGCCATGGTCGAATTCACGGCGCCCGTGTTCTGGCTGTTCTTCCTGCTCACCGGCATCTCGCTGTTCGTGCTGCGCCGGCGCGAGCCGCGCGCGCCGCGGCCGTTCGAGGTGCCGCTGTATCCAGTGCTGCCGCTGCTGTTCTGCGCCAGCTGCGCCTATATGCTGTGGTCGAGCCTGTCATACGTGTACAGCCAGCAGCTGGGCGGCCTGAACGCCGCCTGGATCGGCGTCGCCGTGCTGGCCATCGGCGTCGTGCTTTTGCTGCTGCTGCGCGCGAAGACCGACCAATGAATGCCATCCGTTTTATCCCCCCAAGTCCAAACCCTGACCAAGGAGCTGTGCTGATGAACCCGCAACCTCGCCGCCGTACCCTGCTGCTGTCCACCGCCGCCGCCACCGGCCTGATGATGTTCCCGTTCGGCCGCGCGCTGGCCCAGGCAACTGCCGCCACCGCCGCCACGCCGCGCCTCGACGTGCCTTACGTCCCGACCCCGCAAGAGGTGGTCGACAAGATGCTCGACCTCGCCAAGGTCGGCAAGAACGACACCCTGTTCGACCTGGGCTGCGGCGATGGCCGCATCGTCGTCACCGCCGCCAAGGAACGCGGCGCGCGCGGCACCGGCATCGACATCGATCCGACCCGCATCGCGGAAGCCAAGGAAAACGCCAAGAAGGCTGGCGTGTCCGATCGAGCGCAGTTCCGCGTAGGCGACCTGTTCAAGACCGATTTCTCGACGGCCACCGTGGTGACCCTGTATCTGCTGCCGACCATTAATGCCAGGCTGCGCCCGCAACTGTGGAAGCAGCTCAAGGTTGGGACGCGCGTGGTGTCGCATGCCTTCGATATGGGATCGGAATGGCCGGCGGAGAAGACGGTCGAGGTGGATGGCCGGACGATTTATTACTGGACCATTACTGAGGCGAACAAGAAAGAGGTGGCCTGATGTAATTTTCAGAAGAGTGCCCTAATAATCGGACTGAGACCGCGAGCCTGTCAGAATTTCTGTGTGGAACCGGGGTCATGAAATAATCCCGAAAGGACTGTTCCATGACCGAAGTGATGACCACTAAGAAGCTCAAGA